>NZ_JBEOWS010000097.1:0-26783 GCF_040296125.1 Streptomyces sp. NPDC002265
GCCGGGTGGTGCGTACCGGCGGCCCCGCCGTGCGCGGGGGTCAGCCGCCGGCCAGGGGGCGGGCCGTCGAGGCGGCCGTGCCCCGGGGCAGGCGGTCCGGGTGCGGCGGCGGCCGGCGGCTGCCCGCCGGGGCGGCCGGGGTGCGCTCCGAGCGGGCGATGTGCGGTCCCGGGGCCAGATGGACGGGGGTCCGCTGCGGGCGCACCGGGACGGTCGCCTCGCGGGCCGCCGCGGCCTCGCCCTGAGCCGCGGTACGTGGCTTGAGCAGCACCGGAGCGCCGACCGGGGACGCGGGTGCGGGCACCGGCGCGATCGTCGTACCGGAGCGCCGGTCGCGCAGACGGTCCCGCAGCCGGTCGCGAAGGTCGAACAGCGCGGTCTCGGCGCGGGCCACCAGCGGCTCGAACCACGGCAGGGCCAGCAGGATCAGCAGGCCCGCGGCCCAGCCGAGGACCACATCGCTCAGCCAGTGCGTGCCGAGGTAGACGGTGGTCAGGCCGACCCCGAGCGAGGTCACCGCGGAGAGCGCGGACAGCCAGCGGCGCGCTCTCGGGGTGGAGGCCAGATACGCCAGAATTCCCCAGGTCACCACCGCGTTGGCGGTGTGGCCGCTGGGGAATATATCGCCGCCCAGACCCATCTCGTTCGAGCCGATGGTGATCGCGTAGTGCGGGCCGAGCCGGCCCATGCCCAGCTTGGCGGCACCGACCGTGATGTTCAGCAGCAGCAGCGAGGCGCCCAGGCTCAGCAGCGGGCGCAGCGTGTGCTGCCGCCAAGAGCGCCAGCCCAGCCAGGCCGCGACCATCACGGCGGTCGGGCCGCGCTGGCCGAGGACCACGTAGTAGTCGAGGAAGGCGTGGATCTGCGGCCACTGCTGGTACGGCCGGAAGAACATGACCTGCCAGTCGAGCCGGACCAGCCATGAGGTGATCACCACGGCCCACACGATCGCCAGGTAGAAGGCAAGGGTCGCGCTGAACAGCACGATCCTGTGCCGGCTCATCTTCGGCACATCGATGTGAGCCGGTCGTTCCGGCTCACGGTCCAGCCTGGCGAACACCCGGTCCAGACGGGTGAGCTTTCGTTCGGTACGCACCCAATCGACGTTACAGCGAGTGAGCTCAGTCCCCGGTCGATTCAGCGTGTTTGTGATGACGATGTGATGTGGGATTCCTCTCAGGCGAGGCTTTATTTCCTCTGAATCGTCAATGCCGGGATGCCGGTCTCTGCAATTCTTTTGATCATTCTAGGGCGCAGTTTTATGTCGCTTATGAATTCGTTCACCGAATCCTGGGGTGGAATTCTCCGGACGCTCACCGGTCGGCCGGGGCCGGTCACGGCGGACCGGAGCCGTTCAGCCAGAACGCTCCGTACACGGCCGACAGCACCGCGACACCGCCTGTCACCAGCGCAGATCTGGAGATGCGCAGCCGGGCCAGGGCCAGGGCGAGCGGCAGCAGCAGCGGGAACGCGGGCAGCAGCAGGCGCGGCTTCGAGCCGAAGTAGCTCGACGCGCACAGCGCGAGCGCGGTGACGACACCCGTGTACACCAGCAGCGGCAGCGGCTGGCGCTGCCGTACCCCGACGACGTAGAGCCAGATCACCAGGCCGACCCCGATGACCAGCCCGGCGCCCGCCAGGGCCGACGGAAATGACGTGAACTTGTCGGCGACGAAGCGGGCGAAGGCGTAGCCGCCGTCGAAGCCGTTGCGCCAGCCCGCCTGCACGTCGAGGTAGCCGAGCGGGCCCCTGCCGGTGTGCCGGCCGACCCAGAGCACGTACCCGGCGGCACCGAGGGGCGCGATGAGCATGGCGAGGGCGCGACGCGTGCGGGACGGGGCGCGCTCCTCTGCATGTGCGCCCCCTGGGTGCGGTTCGCTCCCTGTTCGCCCGAAGGAGGCGACGGCCGCCGTCCACACCGCGGCGACCACGGCGAGCCCGACCGGCCGGGTCAGCCCGGCCAGCGCGGCCAGCAGCCCGGCGGTCAGCCAGCGGCCGCTCAGCACCGCGTACAGGGACCAGGCGGCGAGCGCGGTGAACAGCGACTCGCTGTACGCCATCGACTGCACGATCCCCACCGGCAGGACCGCCCACAGCAGCACGGCGCACACACCGGCCCGGCGCCCGTACACCAGGTCCGCCACCGCGAAGATCCCCCAGGCCGCGGCGAGCGAGGCGAGCAGCGACACGGCCAGTCCGGCACCGGCGTACGACAGCGGGGTGAGCGCGTGCAGCAGCCGCTCCAGCCAGGGCAGCAACGGGAAGAAGGCCAGGTTGGAGTGGACGTCGCCGTTCGGCAGGCGCACCTCGTAGCCGTATCCCAGCTCCGCGACCCTCGTGTACCAGAGCGAGTCCCAGCGACCGGTCAGCAGGGTGTACGCGCTCTTGCCCCGCGCCTGGGCGAACAGGGCCAGCGCGAGCAGGCCCAGGGCGCGCACGGCCGCGTACCCCAGGAGAGCCGGAGCCGCCCGGCGCAGGGCGGCGGCGGGCGGGGACGCCGTACGCGTCGCTGGATGGTTCACGGGTCCGATTATCGACCGCGTCCGCGTCCGCGCCCGCACGGCCCGACCGGGCGGGCGGGCGACGGGGCAGTGGCCTACGCCACACGGGTTCCCCGACGGGTGTGAGAGGTCCGCCACTGGGCGCGGGAACGAACTCGCGTACGCTGACGAGCCACTCGCGTGCGAACTGCGCGGGCCGGGGACCACCGCTCCTCTCCGGCCGAGTCATGGGGGAGTCCCCGACCCTGTGAGCCCGCCGCACCCCGAGGGACCTTCTGGGAGGTACTACATGGCCGGGACGACCACGGCCGCCGCGCTGCGCCGCCGGGCTGCCGGGGCCGGTGCCAACCGCTGGGTCGTGCTCGTCGTCCTGTGCGTCAGCCTGCTCCTCGTCGCCGTCGACGCGACCGTGCTGCACGTCGCGGTGCCGGCCGTCACCGAGGACCTCCGGCCGGACGCGATGCAGCTGCTGTGGATCGTCGACACCTACCCGCTCGTCTGCGCCTCGCTGCTGATCCTCTTCGGCACCCTGGGCGACAAGGTGGGCCGCCGTAGGATCCTTCTGCTCGGGTACGCGCTGTTCGGCGTCGGCTCCGGCCTGGCCGCACTGGCCCAGGACGCGCAGACACTGATCGTCGCGCGTGCCCTGCTGGGCGTCGGCGGCGCGATGATCATGCCCGCGACCCTCTCGATCCTGCGGCAGGTCTTCCCCGACCGGCGCGAGCGCGCGATGGCGATCGGCATCTGGAGCGCGGTCGCCGCGGTCGGCGCGGCGGTCGGGCCGCTGCTCGGCGGATTCCTGCTGGAGCACTTCTGGTGGGGCTCGGTCTTCCTGGTCAACATCCCGCTGATGCTGGTGAGCCTGCCGGTCGGCCGGCTGCTGCTGCCCGAGTCCACCGGGGACGGCGAGGGGCCCTGGGACGTCGTCGGCGCGCTGATGGCCGCGGCCGGACTGTTCGGCGTGGTGCTGGGCGTCAAGCGGCTCGGTGCCGGCGAACCGGTGGCGGACGCGTTCACCGTGCTGCCGCTCGCGCTGGGCGCGGTGCTGATCACCTTGTTCGTACGGCGTCAGCGGCGCCGCCCGCATCCCCTGGTGGACCTGCGGATGTTCGCCCGGCCGGCGTTCAGCATCTCGGTGGGGTGCATCGTGCTGGCGATGCTGGCGCTGGTCGGCCTGGAGCTGATCGCCGCGCAGTACCTCCAGCTGGTGCTGGGACTCTCGCCGCTGCGCACGGGGCTGCGGCTGCTGCCGCTGACCGTCGCGGCGATGGCCGCCGGACTGGCCGGGGCGCGGCTGCTGCGGCGCTTCGGGCCGCGGCGGATGGTGTGCGCCGGGTTCTGCCTCACCGCAGCCGCGGTGGTGACCCTGACCGCGATGGGCGGTGCGGACAACCCGGGGCTGCTGCTGGCCGGGTTCGTGCTGCTCGGCTTCGGGCTGGAGACCACGCTGTTCGGGGCGTACGAGTCCATGCTGAGCGAGGCGCCGTCCGCGCAGTCCGGCGGGGCCTCGGCGATCGGCGAGACGTCGTACCAGCTCGGTGCCGGGATCGGGATCGCCCTGCTGGGCACGGTGATGAACGCGGCGTACGCGCCCGGCCTCACGTCCGTGCCGGGTGTCCCGGCGGCCGCGTCGGCCGCGGCGGGGCACTCCCTGGGCGAGGCCTACGACGTGGCCGGACGGCTCGGGGGTCCGGCGGGTGCCGCCCTGCGCCGGGCCGCCCGGGACAGTTTCGTGCACGGGCTGCATGTGACGCTGCTGGTGAGCGCGGGCCTGCTGCTGCTGGGCGCCCTGATGGCGCTGCGGCTGCCCAGGGTCATGCAGTGCGGGGAGGACGCGCAGGCGCCCGCGGTACCGGCGCCGCGGGAGGCCGCCCAGCCCCGTGTCCCCGCTGCCCCCGCGGAGCAGGCTGCGGAGGTCCGGGTCCCGGTCCCGGCGGAGGAAGCCGCGCAGTCACGCGTCTCGGCGTGAGCGTCCTGCCGCGCGTCTCGGCGTGAGCCTCCTGTCGGCCGGAAGGGCGGCGACCGCGCGGGTCCGCCGCCGGGCGGCGGGCGGCGGGGGAGACCGCCGGGCCGCAGGCGGGGCACGCTGCGTCAGGCTGGACGTGGGGCACCCGGCGTCGTAACGTCGGCCGCGGTCGAGCCGTAACTAGCGGCGCTAGTTTTGAGTTGCCGGAGGGTGTTCCGTGTCCGTCTCCCCGAAGTCGCCCCCGTTCGACCCCACCGACCCGCTCGGCATCGACGACCTGCTCGACCCCGAGGACCTGGCCGTCCGGGACACCGTGCGCAGCTGGGCCGCCGACCGTGTGCTGCCGTACGTCGCCGACTGGTACGAGCGGGGGGAGCTGCCCGGCATCCGGGAGCTCGCGCGTGAGCTCGGCGGGATCGGCGCACTCGGCATGTCGCTCGACGGATACGGCTGCGCGGGCGCCACCGCCGTGCAGTACGGGCTCGCCTGTCTGGAGCTGGAGGCCGCCGACTCCGGCATCCGCTCCCTCGTCTCCGTACAGGGGTCGCTGGCCATGTACGCGATCCACCGGTTCGGCAGCGAGGAGCAGCGGCAGCGCTGGCTGCCCGCCATGGCCGCCGGCGAGGTCATCGGATGCTTCGGGCTCACCGAGCCCGACATCGGCTCCGACCCGGCCGCCATGCGTACCCACGCCAAGCGCGACGGCTCCGACTGGGTGCTCAACGGCCGCAAGATGTGGATCACCAACGGGTCGGTGGCCGGGGTCGCGGTCGTGTGGGCGCAGACCGAGGACGGGATCCGGGGCTTCGCCGTGCCCACCGACAGCGCGGGGTTCTCCGCCCCGGAGATCAAGCACAAGTGGTCCCTGCGCGCCTCCGTCACCAGCGAGCTCGTGCTCGACGACGTACGGCTGCCGGCCGACGCCGTCCTCCCGGAGGCCGTCGGGCTGCGCGGCCCCCTCAGCTGTCTCTCCCACGCCCGCTACGGCATCGTCTGGGGCGCGATGGGCGCGGCGCGCGCCTCGTTCGAGGCCGCCGTCTCCTACGCGCGGACGCGGGAGCAGTTCGGGCGGCCCATCGGGGGGTTCCAGCTCACCCAGGCCAAGCTCGCCGACATGGCCGTCGAGCTGCACAAGGGCATCCTGCTCGCCCATCACCTCGGGCGGCGTATGGACGCCGGCCGCCTGCGTCCCGAGCAGGTCAGTTTCGGCAAGCTGAACAACGTACGGGAGGCCATCGAGATCTGCCGTACGGCGCGGACGATCCTCGGTGCCAACGGGATCTCCCTGGAGTATCCGGTGATGCGGCACGCGACCAACCTCGAGTCGGTGCTGACGTACGAAGGCACCGTCGAGATGCACCAGCTCGTGCTGGGCAAGGCGCTCACCGGGCTCGACGCCTTCCGGTGAGACCCGGCCGGGGAGGGCCGGTGGGCCCCCGCCGGGGCAGGGCCGGTGACCGGCCCTGCCTCAGCTCTGGTTGAAGAAGCCGTCGGAACGGCGTGCGGCCGGTTCCCCGCTGACGATCTCGGTGTCGGCGGGGGTCAGCAGGAACACGCGGGTGGACACACGCTCGATCGAGCCGCGCAGTCCGAAGATCAGTCCGGCCGCGAAGTCGACGACGCGCTTGGCGTCGGCCGCCTCCATGGCGGTGAGGTTCATGATGACCGGGACGCCGTCCCGGAACATCTCGCCGATGGCGCGGGCGTCCCGGAAGCTGTCCGGGGTGACCGTGCCGATCCGGCGGCCCTTCTCCTCGGCCGTGTCCGTGGCCACCTTGACCCGGGGGTCGGTGACCCAGGCGTCCCCGGAGTCGGTCCCCTCGGAGTAGTCGTCGTCGTAGTAACGCTCGTCATCGTTGTCGTCGACGAGGCCAAGCCAGGCACTCGCCTTGCGCACCGATCCCATGGACGCCTCCTCTCACAGCGGTCCTTCTTGCTATCCGCACCTCTATGGTCGTCCATGATGCGGATGTCGCGCCAAGTGGATAGACGCCGCACGGGGGGTTTGTGACGGTACTGGTGCACAGTCGATCCGTCGAGAGCCCGCGTTCCCCAAGGGTCTTGCTGTATGCGGCTGCTGACTATGAGTGAAATATGATTCTTCGCGGCGGACGGGTGACGAGCGGTGCGTACGGGTGAACGGGGGGCGATACGGCAGCCGATACGATGCGGCTGCTCAACACCGTACGGACCACGGGGGGTCGTCGTGTTCGGAATCGTCAGGCCGTGCAGCCACCGTCTCGGTGAGGGGCTGCGCGCCCAGTGGATGGCGCATCTGTGCGGGCTCTGCCTCGCCCTTCGAGCCGATCACGGACAGTTCGCGCGGATCGTGACGAACTATGACGGTCTGCTCATATCGGTTTTGACGGAGGCTCAGCGCCCGGCGGCCGAGGGCGGCGGCCGGCGTACGGCGGGTCCCTGCCCGCTGCGCGGTATGCGCACCGCGTCCGTCGCGAACGGCGAGGGCGCCCGGCTCGCCGCCGCCGTCTCGCTGGTGCTCGCCTCGGCCAAGGTGCACGACCATGTCGCCGACGGGGACGGGCTGCTGGCCCGCAGGCCGGTGGCGCTCGCCGCCCGCCGGGTCGCCCGGAGCTGGGAGCGGGCGGGTGCGCGCGGCGGGAGCGCCGTCGGGTTCGACACCGCCGTGCTCGTCGAGGCGGTGAACCGGCAGACCGGCCTGGAGACCCTCGCCGGGCCGGGGACGCCGATCCTGACGGTCACCGAACCCACCGAGACCGCCACCGCGGCGGCCTTCGCGCACACCGCGGTGCTGGCCGGACGGCCGGGCAACGCCGTCCCGCTCGCCGAGACCGGACGGCTGTTCGGGCGGCTCGCGCATCTGCTGGACGCCGTCGAGGA
Source organism: Streptomyces sp. NPDC002265 (assembly GCF_040296125.1). Lineage (NCBI taxonomy): Bacteria > Bacillati > Actinomycetota > Actinomycetes > Kitasatosporales > Streptomycetaceae > Streptomyces > Streptomyces sp. NPDC002265. The sequence continues at coordinate 7,327 of NZ_JBEOWS010000097.1, forward strand.
CCGGGAGACCGACGCCGCGTCGGGGGCCTGGAACCCGCTCACCGCGACCGGCACCCCGCTCGGCGAGGCCCGGCGGCTCGCCGACGACGCGCTGCACGGCATCCGGCTCGCCCTGCGCGAGGTGGAGTTCACGGACGGCCGGCTGGCCCATCTGCTGCTCGCGCACGAGCTGCGGCGGTCGGTGGACCGGGCGTTCGGGACGGAGGCCTGCGGGCACGCGCCGGACGGCGCTTTCGCGCCACAGGGCCCGGGGCAGGGGCCCGGGCAGGGCAAGGCGGCACCGGGGCCGGGGAACCCCTATGCGAGTCCCGGTGGGGGCGACCCCTTCGGCGGGCTGCCGCCGCACCCCGGCAAGCGGGGTTTCTGGGCCGGGTGCGCGGTCGCGATCGGGCTCTGCTGCACCTGCAAGGTGTGCTGTGCCGACAGCTACGAGGGGCCCTGGTCGGGCAAGCGGCGCGAGGGGTGTTGCGGCAGCTGTGGTGACTGCGGCGACTGCAGCGGCTGTTGTGACATCTGTGAGTGCTGCGAGTGTTGCGAGTGCTGCGACTGCGGGCTCTGAGCCGGCCGGGCGGCCCGGTGCGGGAGGTGTGCGTCGTGATCGCGGCGGGGGAGCGGAACTCGGCCTGACGGTGGGGGCAACCGTCCCAGGGCGTACTTAAGTTGAAGACTGCACGGCCGAAAGGCGCCCTTGCGCGCGTCGGCCGTGCGGTCGAATACTCCCCCACAGCGCTTGTCAGGGACACGGCACGTTCGAAATCCGGGCGGCCTCCCCTGGCTGCGCCTCACGGGCCTCGACCCCACGCGGGCCCCCGAATTCCCCTGGGAGGGAACGAAAAGTGAGGATCAAGCGCACCACCCTTGGAAGCGGCATCGCGAGACGGACCCGGCTGATCGCCGTGGCGACCGGACTCGTGGCCGCAGCCGCGTTCGCTGTCCCCACCGCGAGCGCGACCGACGTCCAGACGTTCAGCGCGAACCAGCTCAGCAGCGTCAACCAGTCCGTGCTCAGGTCCGACATCGCGGGCACCGCCTGGGCCGTCGACGCCAAGACGAACCGTGTGGTCGTCACCGTCGACGACACGGTCTCCGCCGCCGAGATCGCACAGATCAAGGCGGACGCGGGCGGCAACGCCGGCGCCCTCACCATCAAGCACACCCCGGGCCGGTTCAAGCGGCTGATCACCGGTGGCGACGCCATCTACGGTGGCGGCTACCGCTGTTCGCTCGGCTTCAACGTGCACAGCGGGAGCACCTACTACTTCCTGACCGCGGGCCACTGCGGCGAGGTCGCCTCCACCTGGTACTCCAACTCCGGTCAGAGCACCGTGCTGGGCTCGAACGTGAGCTACAGCTTCCCGACCAACGACTTCGCGCTGGTGCGCTACACCGGCTCGGCCTCGCACCCGAGCGCCGTCGGCAGCCAGACCATCAGCAGCGCGGCCACGCCGAGCGTGGGCACGACCGTCTACCGTCGTGGCTCCACCACCGGTACGCACAGCGGCCGTGTCACCGCGCTGAACGCCACGGTCAACTACGGCAGTGGTGACGTCGTGTACCAGATGATCCAGACCACGGTCTGCGCCGAGGGCGGCGACAGCGGCGGCCCGCTCTACTCGGGCTCCGTGGCCTACGGTCTGACCTCTGGCGGCAGCGGCAACTGCACCTCCGGCGGCACGACCTTCTTCCAGCCGGTCGTCGAGGCGCTGAACTACTACGGCGTGAGCGTCGGCTGACGTTCCGTCCGGTCCGCGGACAGCGGGCCCGGCGAGCCCCCGCACGCAACCGGCGTGCGGGGGCTCGCCCTTGTCCGGGCGTCGGCGTTACCGTCGGACGTGGCGAATGCCGCGGGCGGTACCGGCCCGGCGGCACCCACGTCGGACCCCGGGGGGTCGTGATGGTCGAGGAGCTGGTGGCGGCGGGAGCGGTGCTCGTGTCCGCCGGGGCGGTGTACATGATGACGGCGGCGCGGGTCGTCAAGCAGTACGAACGGGGCGTCGTGTTCCGGCTCGGGAAACTCCGGCCCGAGGTGCGCGGACCCGGGTTCACGATGATCGTGCCGTTCGTGGACAAGCTCCGCAAGGTCAACATGCAGATCGTCACGATGCCGGTGCCGGGCCAGGAGGGCATCACCCGGGACAACGTGACCGTGCGGGTGGACGCCGTCGTCTACTTCAAGGTGATCGGCCCGGCCGAGGCGGTCGTACGGGTCGAGGACTACCGGTTCGCCGTCGCGCAGATGGCGCAGACCTCGCTGCGGTCCATCATCGGCAAGAGCGAGCTGGACGACCTGCTGTCCAACCGGGAGAAGCTCAACCAGGGGCTTGAGCTGATGATCGACAGCCCGGCCGTGGAGTGGGGTGTCTCCATCGACCGGGTCGAGATCAAGGACGTGTCCCTGCCCGAGACCATGAAGCGTTCCATGGCCCGCCAGGCCGAGGCCGACCGGGAGCGGCGGGCCCGGGTCATCAACGCCGATGCCGAACTCCAGGCGTCGAAGAAGCTCGCCGAGGCCGCGCAGCAGATGGCGGACACCCCCGCCGCGCTTCAACTGCGGCTGCTCCAGACGGTGGTGGCGGTCGCCGCCGAGAAGAACTCCACGCTCGTCCTGCCCTTCCCGGTGGAACTGCTGCGCTTCCTGGAGAAGGCCCAGCAGCCGGCCCCGCAGCCGCAGCCGGCCCCGGTTCCGGCGCCGCTTCAGCAGCCGGTCCCGCAGCCGGCCCCGGCGCCGCTTCAGCAGCCGGTCCCGCCGTCGGCTCCGGTGACCCGGCAGCCGGTGCTGGAGCAACCTCACCCGGCGGAAGCCGACTTGACCGCGGATTCCGGAGCAGCGAATTCAAGTCAGGAATAGATCCCGTCGGTTGACGAAGTGTCACCCATGTGCATTGTTCGCAGGGCGAATCGGTCGGCGCGGTGAGGCGTGTCGGCGCAAGGGGGCGTGCGAGAGCCGCCGTACGCGCACCCTGAAGTCGACCTTGTGTGCTCCCTGGGCGACTCGGAAGAGTTGACGCTCGTCAACCGGCCTTCCGGCCTGCCGGGTCCCCATCGCCCGTCGGGCCGGCCTCCCCGCAGGAGGACATGAGTTGAAGTATCGACGCACACCCGGACGCCGTGCGGCCGTGGCGGGCGCGGGTGTCGCCGCGCTGCTCATCGCGGGGCTCACCTTCCAGAATGCGAACGCCGGCGAGTCGGCCGAGGCGTCCACGCCCAGGATCCCGCCGGCCGCGGCGGCCGGAAACCTCGCCTCGGCGCTGGTGCCGCAAAACCTCGCCGAGCTGGAGAGCGCCCGTGCCGTCCTCGCGGACACGGTGACCGTGCCCGGCACCTCCTGGGTGACCGACCCGCGCGCCGGCCGGGTCGTCGTCACCGCCGACCGACGCGTCTCCGACGCCGACTGGACCAAGCTCGGCGAGGTCGTCGGCAGGCTCGGCCCCGCCGTGGAACTCAGGCGCACCAAGGGGGAGTTCAAGCCCCTGATCGCCGGTGGCGACGCGATCGCCGGGACCGGCGGCCGCTGCTCGCTCGGCTTCAACGTGGTCAAGGGCGGACAGCCGTACTTCATCACCGCGGGGCACTGCACCGAGGCGGTCTCCACCTGGACCGACGGTCGTGGCGCCACGATCGGCCGCAGCGAGCGGTCCGGTTTCCCGGGCAACGACTTCGGCCTGGTCAAGTACACCGCGGACGTGGTCCACCCGAGCGAGGTCGACCTCCACAACGGGTCCGCGCGGGCCGTCACCAGGGCGGCCGACGCCACGGTCGGCGAGCGGGTGACCCGCAGCGGTGCGACGACCGGGGTGCGCTCCGGCCGGATCACCGGCCTGGACGCCACCGTGAACTACGGCAACGGCGACATCGTGAGCGGTCTGATCCAGACGGACGTCTGTGCCGAGGCCGGTGACAGCGGCGGCCCGCTCTTCGACGGCGACGCGGCGATCGGTCTCACCTCCGGCGGCAGCGGCGACTGCACCGCGGGCGGGGTGACCTTCTTCCAGCCGGTCACCGAGGCGCTGTCGGCCTTCGGTGCCCGGATCGGCTGACCGGGCGCTCCGGGCGCGGTGTTTACGCAGGTGAGAGGGGTTCGAGATGACATCGCACACGCGTTCGAAAATAGGGGTATGGTGGTGCTGAGGCAGTTGGGAACTAATGTTCGAGAGCTGGTCGGGCTCACGAGTGCGGGAGGTGCGGATGCCGGATTTCACGCATCTGCGCACCGCCTCCGGGTTCTCCCTGCGCCATGGTGCGGCGCACCCGGAACGACTGGCCGAGCGCGCCTCCGAGCGGGGCATGGACGCCCTCGCCCTCACCGACCGTGACACCCTCGCCGGTACGGTCCGCTTCGCCAAGGCCTGCGCGAAGGCGGGCATCCGCCCGCTGTTCGGCGTGAACCTGGCGGTCGAGGAGGCCGGGCCGGAGCGGCAGGACGAGTCCGTACGGCCCGAGCGGCGCCGTACCCCCGTGCGCGGTGGTGCCTTCATCGACGAGTCGACACCCCGGGTCACCTTTCTGGCCCGGGACGGCGCGACCGGCTGGGCGGGCCTGTGCCGGCTGGTCACCGCGGCACACGCCGGCGAGGGGCCGCCGCTGCTGCCCTGGGCCGACCGCCGCGCCGCCGGTGTGACCGTGCTGCTGGGCCCCGCCTCCGACGTCGGCCGCGCGCTCGCCGCGGGGCGCCCGGACCGCGCGGCCCGGCTGCTCGCCCCCTGGCGCGAGATCTACGGCGACGACCTGCGCCTGGAGGCCGTCTGGCACGGCCGCCGGGGCACCGGCGAGGGCTCTTTGCGGCTGGCCGCCCGTACGGTCGGCTTCGCCGCCGAGCAGCGGGTGCGTCCGGTGCTCAGCAACGCCGTCCGGTACGCCGACCCCGGTCAGGGCCCGGTCGCCGACGTCCTGGACGCGGCCCGCAGACTGGTCCCGATCGACCCCGCCGGGGAACTGGACTCCGGCGAGGCCTGGCTCAAGGACGCCGACGCCATGCTCGCGGTGGCCGAGCGGATCGTCGAGGCCGCGGGCTACCGGCGCGACACCGCCCACCGGCTGCTGGAGCAGACCCGGGCCACCGCCGCCGCGTGCCTGGTCGACCCCGAGGACGACCTCGGCATCGGCACCGTCCACTTCCCCGAGGCGCACCTCGTCGGCGCCGGCCGGCGCACCGCCCAGCGGGCGCTCGCCTCCCGGGCGGCGGCCGGAATGGTGCTGCGCGGCTACGACACCCGGCGGGCCTACTGGGAGCGGATGCACCAGGAGCTGGACATCATCGCCCACCACGGCTTCGCCTCCTACTTCCTGACCGTCGCTCAGGTAGTGGACGACGTACGGGACATGGGCATCCGGGTCGCCGCGCGCGGCTCCGGCGCGGGCTCCCTGGTCAACCACCTCCTCGGCATCGCGCACGCCGATCCGGTCGAGCACGGGCTGCTGATGGAACGCTTCCTGTCCACCCGCAGGTCGGTGCTGCCCGACATCGACATCGACGTGGAGTCCGCGCGCCGCCTGGAGGTCTACCGCGCGATCATCGGCCGCTTCGGCGCCGAGCGGGTCGCGACCGTCGCCATGCCGGAGACGTACCGGGTGCGGCACGCCGTCCGGGACGTCGGGGCCGCCCTGTCCATGGACCCCGCCGAGATCGACCGCATCGCCAAGTCCTTCCCGCACATCCGGGCCCGTGACGCCCGTGCGGCGCTGGCCGAGCTGCCCGAGCTCAGGCAGCTGGCGGGGGAGGGGGAGAGGTACGGAAGGCTGTGGGAGCTGGTCGAGGCCCTCGACGCCCTCCCGCGCGGGGTCGCCATGCACCCCTGCGGCGTGCTCCTGTCCGACGCCTCCCTGCTCGCCCGTACGCCGGTCGTGCCGACCAGCGGCGAGGGACTGCCCATGTCCCAGTTCGACAAGGACGACGTCGAGGACCTCGGACTGCTCAAGCTCGATGTGCTCGGGGTGCGGATGCAGTCGGCGATGGCGCACGCGGTGGCGGAGGTGGAGCGGGCCACGGGGGAGCGGCTCGACCTGGACTCCGTGCCGCCGGGCGACCCGGCGACCTACCGGCTCATCCGCTCCGCCGAGACGCTGGGCTGCTTCCAGATCGAGTCGCCGGGCCAGCGGGACCTGGTCGGGCGGCTCCAGCCGGCCACTTTCCACGACCTGGTCGTCGACATCTCGCTCTTCCGTCCCGGCCCGGTCGCCGCCGACATGGTGCGGCCGTTCATCGAGGCGCGGCACGGGCGGGCGCCGACGCGGTATCCGCACCCGGACCTGGAGGGGCCGCTGAAGGAGACGTACGGGGTCGTCGTCTTCCACGAGCAGATCATCGACATCGTCGACATCCTGACCGGGTGCGGGCGCGGTGAGGCGGACCGGGTGCGGCGCGGGCTGTCCGACCCGGAGTCGCAGGGGCGGATCCGGTTCTGGTTCGCGCAGCACGCGGCGGCGAACGGCTACGACGCGGAAACGATTCGGCGGACCTGGGAGATCGTCGAGGCCTTCGGCAGCTACGGCTTCTGCAAGGCGCACGCCGTCGCGTTCGCCGTACCGACGTACCAGTCGGCGTGGCTGAAGGCGCACCACCCGGCCGCCTTCTACGCCGGGCTGCTCGCGCACGACCCCGGGATGTATCCGAAGCGGCTGCTGCTGGCGGACGCGCGCCGGCGCGGGGTGCCGATCCTGCCGCTGGACGTGAACAGGTCGGCGGTCACTCATCGAATCGAACTGGTGTCCGGTAACGAGGGATGGGGGCTCCGGCTGGCCCTCTCGGACGTGCACGGCATGGGTGAGACCGAGGCGGCCCGGATCGCGGACGGGCAGCCGTACGCCTCGCTGCCGGACTTCTGGGAGCGGGCCCGGCCCAGTCGGCCGACCGCTCAACGGCTGGCCCAGGTGGGCGCGTTGGACGCGTTCGGCGCCAACCGCCGTGACCTGCAACTGCATCTGACCGAGCTGCACCACGGCGGACGGGGTGCGGGCGGTGACCAACTCCCTTCCCCGCTCGTGGACATGAGCAAGGTGGACCGGTCCAAGGGGCGCGGAACGGCTCCGGCCGGGCTGCCGGACCTCTCCGACGCCGAGCGGCTCAGCGCCGAGCTGGGCGTGCTGTCCATGGACGTCTCGCGCAATCTGATGGACGACCACCGCGCGTTCCTCGCCGAGCTGGGCGTGATGTCGGCGCGTCGGCTGCGCGAGGCGCGGCACGGGGAGACGGTGCTGGTCGCCGGTGCCAAGGCGGCGACCCAGACCCCGCCGATCCGGTCCGGCAAGCGGGTCATCTTCTCCACCCTGGACGACGGTACGGGTCTGGTCGACCTCGCCTTCTTCGACGACTCCCACGACGCCTGTGCCCATACGGTCTTCCACTCCTGGCTGCTGCTGGTGCGCGGGGTGGTGCAGCGGCGCGGCCCGCGCAGTCTCAGCGTGGTGGGCGCCGCCGCCTGGAACCTCGCCGAACTGGCGGAACTGCGCGCCGACGGCGGCCTCGACCGGGTGGCGGCCCGGCTGGCCGAGCCCGCCGCCCCGCACGAGCGGCGGGCGGCGGAGCCGCGGACGACGGCGGAACCGGGCACGGGCCGGACGATCCGTATGCCCACGGGGTACGAGCTGAACCCCTGGGCCGACCTGCGTCCCGCGGGCGAGGGCCCGGCGGGCGGAAGGAAGTTGTGGCACCAGAGTCCGGGGAGTGCGGGATGACCGGGGCGCGGGTTCTCAGCGGGCCCAGGGCGGGGCGATCCGGGTGCCGTCGGCCAGCTCCGCCTCCAGTCCGATGGAGCTGGTGACCCAGGAGACCGCGGTCCGGTCGGAGTGGTTCTCGACGGTGAGCGTCGCGCCGGGGTTGATGATCAGGGTGTCGCCGGCGGAGACGCGGTCGGTGCGGCCGTCCAGGGTGACCACGAGCTCGCCGTCGAGCAGATGGAGGATCTCCTCCCGGTCGACGGTGTGCGCGGGCGCCCTGGTCCCCGGCGGGATCTCGCCCCGCCAGGCGCACAGCTGCCTGCTGCCGGTGTGGGAGCCGGCGTGCGAGACGAACCGGGCGCCGTGCAGTTCGTGGGTGACGGCGTCGGACGAGCGGACGATGGGCATGGGGTGCCTCCTCGGCAAATGGTCAAGCTGCTTGACTATATGGTCAAGGAGCTTGACCGATTGGTCAAGGGGATTGACCGGTTCGCCGGGGGTGTTTCAATGCGGTCGTGCAGAACTCCGAAGCCCTCGCCCTGGCCGCCGCCCTGCTCGCCGCCGCGGGCGACCTGACCCGACGTGTCAACGACGGTGTCGTCGCGCGCGGGTTCGAGGGGCGGCCCGCATACGGTTTCGCCTTCACCCGGCTCTCCCGGGGTGCCGCGACGGTCACCGATCTCGCCGTCCACCTCGGGGTGACGAAGCAGGCCGCCAGTCAGCTCGTCGACGAGATCGTGCGCAAGGGGTACGCCGAACGGAGGCCGCATCCCGAGGACGCGCGGGCCCGGCTCGTCGTGCTGACCGAGCGCGGCTGGGCCTGCACCCGGGCGGCGGAGGAGGCGATCGCCGAGATCGTGCAGGAGTGGGCCGGGGTGCTGGGCGAGCGTGAAGTGGGCTTGCTGTGCGAGCAGTTGGTGCGGATCGCGCCCTACGGCCCGCTCAGGCCTTCCTGGTGAGGCTTCGTCCGTTGCGCCCGGACTCTGCCAGTGATTGCTGGGAACTTTTTACTGACGCGTAACTTCACACAGGGGCTACTCGCCCGTAACTTGACGCATGAACAGCATCCTCGTGATCCGGATCACAAGGCGTAAGGCCGTCTACCCCCCATGAGCCGCAAGGAGATCACCCGATGCTGCCCTGGAAGCGAGTGCTCAGACCGCTTGCCGCGCTGCTGATGACCATCGCGGTCGCCGCCGTCCCCGCCACCGCCGCCCATGCGTCCGCCGCCCATGCGTCCGCCGCTCAGGCGGCCACCGCCCGTCTGTCCGCCGCCGCGAGTTCGGCACCCAGCCACGGCTGGAACGACTACTCCTGCAAGCCGTCCGCCGCCCACCCCCGCCCGGTGATCCTGGTGCACGGCACCTTCGCCAACTCCGTCGACAACTGGCTCTCCCTCGCCCCCTACCTGGTGAGCCGCGACTACTGCGTCTTCTCCTTCGACTACGGCCAGCTGGCCGGCGTCCCCCTCATCTACGGGCTCGGCCCCATCGACCAGTCGGCCGAGCAGCTGTCCGCCTTCGTCGACAAGGTGCTCTCCGCGACCGGCACCGCCAAGGCCGACCTCGTCGGCCACTCGCAGGGCGGCATGATGCCCCGCTACTACCTGAAGTTCCTCGGCGGCGCCGCCAAGGTGAACGCCCTCGTCGGCATCGCGCCCAACAGCCACGGCACCACCCTCGGCGGACTCACCAAGCTGCTGCCGTACTTCCCCGGTGCCGAGGACGTGCTCAACCTGGCCACCCCCGCGCTCGCCCAGCAGGTCGTCGGGTCCGACTTCATGACCCGGCTCAACCAGGGCGGCGACACCGTGCCCGGCGTCCACTACACGGTCATCGCCAGCAAGTACGACGAGGTCGTCACCCCGTACCAGAGCCAGTTCCTGAGCGGGTCCGACGTGAAGAACGTGCTGATCCAAGACCTGTGTTCGCTCGATCTCTCGGAACACGCACTGCTCGGCGTGACCGACCGGATCGCCTTCCACGAGGTGGCGAACGCCCTCGACCCGGCCCACGCCAGCCCCACCACCTGCGCGTCGGTCCTCAGCTGACGCCCGGTCGTTCTGCCGGGGCCTGTCCGGCCTGAGCCGCCGGTCAGGCCCCGGAGTCCTGTTCAGCGGCCGGGCCGGCCACCGCCCACCGCACGCCGTCGCACCGAGGCGAACAGCGCGGCCGCGCCCAGCGCCAGCGCCGCCGCACCGCCGACCGCGAAGTACGGGGTACGGGGGTCACCGCCGGTCTCGGCCAGGTTCTCGCCGACGACGGCGGTCTTCGGGTCGCCGGCGGCCGTCGTCGACGCGGCCGGTGCCACCGCTTCGGTGGCCGGCCGGGCGGACGCCGAGGCGGTGGCCCCGGTGGTCGTTCCGGCACTCGCGCCGGTGGCCGGCTCCGCGGACGTACGGGCGTCGTCGTCCCCGTGGCCGTGGTGCTCGATCGTCGACCTGTCGGCACCGGCCTCGATCTGCCGCTCGGAGGGCGCGGAGGCGGCCGGGGCCGCGGCGGAACCGCCGTCCGTCGAGCCGCCGTTCTTCCCGGCCGAGCCGGCGTTTCCGGACGTGCCGCCGAAGACGACGTCCGAGCAGGAGTAGAACGCCTCCGGGCTGTCCGAGCGCTGCCAGACCGCGTACAGCAGCTGCTTGCCCGCACGCTCGGGCAGGGTGCCGGAGAACGTGTAGAAGCCGCCCGTGGCGACCGGGTCCTCGGCCGTCGCCACCGGGTGCTCCAGGTCCAGGTCGGACCAGGCCAGCGGCTTGGCGGGGTCGTAGCCGGCCTTGGTGAGGTACACCTCGAAAGTGCCCTTGTGCGGGGCGGTCACGCGGTACTTGAAGGTGTACGGGCCGCTGTGCACGGCGGTCGCCGGCCAGTCGGCGCGGGCCAGGTCGAGGCCCCTGAACTCCTCGTTGTTCGCGCTGCACAGCCTGCCGTCCGGGATGAGCGCCTGGTGCCGTCCGTTCGCGTCACCGATCCGGATGCCGTTCCAGTCGTAGAGCGCCTGGGTGCCGCCGGCCGCGACCGCCGCCCTGCAGGCGTCCGACCTCGGGCTCTCGGGGCCCTCCGCGTAGCACTGCGCGACCCGGCTGACCGGGTCGCCCATCGAGCCGTGCGCGGCCGCGGGGACGGCGGCGAGGGCGGTCAGGGCGAGCGGGGCCGTGCCCAGCGCGGCGGCGACGGCGAGCTTGCGGCGAGCAGGCATGGGGGAACTCCTCGAAACGGTCCTTCGGGCGGGCTGGATCCCGTGGGGTGATCAGCAAGCTAGCCCCAGGAAACCGTGGAATCGCCGGTCGGAGGCGGCCGAGGGTGATCCTTAGGATCGTCTTAAGGGAGTGCTCAGGCTGGGATCAGGTAGGTACCGTGCACGGCATGACGCACGAGGGGATCAGGCAGGCCGTGGCCGCCGACGTACCGGCCGTGCGGGCCGTGACCGACGCGGCCTACCAGCGCTACATCGAGCGGATCGGTGTGGTGCCGCAGCCGATGGAGGCGGACCACGCGGCGAACGTGGCCGCGGGCCGGGTGTTCGTCACGGGCGGGCCCGGGACGGCCGGGGTGGCAGGCCTCGTCGTGCTGGAGACGCACGAGGACCATCTGTTCCTCGACAGCATCGCCGTCCACCCCGACGCACAGGGCGGCGGGGTGGGGCGGCGGCTGCTGGAGTTCGTGGACGCACGCGCGCGTGAGCTGGGCCTGCCCGAGGTCAGGCTCTACACGAACGCGCTGATGTGGGAGAACCGGCAGATCTACCCGAAGTACGGGTACGAGGTCGTGGAACGCCGTGTCGACGGGCCCTACGACCGTGTCCACTACCGCAAGCGGCTGCGCTGACGGCGCTGACCGTGCTGACGGCACTGACCGCGCCGACGGTCCGCGGGGCCGGTCCGGTCAGCCGTCCGGCCACCAGGTCCGGGCGATGTCCTTGCGGACCTCGGGCCGCCGGTCGGGGCGCGCCTCGGCGTCCTCGCGGACTCTGCGGCTGTCCGTCTTCCTCAGGGGCTTCTGCACGGTGATGCGGCGCATGGCTGCCTCCTTCGAGCGCCTGCCGTGATCCGTGTTCTCACGGGGACAGACGCTTTCGGGGAGAGTTCCTCATCGGCGGCCGCCTGTCAGTGGCCGGAGTCACGATTCGATTGTCAGTGGTGGGTGTCACGCTTGCCGCATGACGGATGGGATCACCGACGACACCACGGGCCCGGGCACGGCCCGCACCGCCGTGACCTCGGCGGAGGTGGACTGGGACGCGCAGGCCGCCACGTTCGACGACGAGCCCGACCACGGACTGCGCGACCCCCGGGTGCGGGACGCCTGGGCGCGGCGGCTGCGCGACTGGCTGCCCGCACGGCCCGGGGACGTGCTCGACCTCGGCTGCGGCACCGGCAGCCTGTCGCTCCTCGCGGCCGAGCAGGGACACCGGGTCACCGGTGTCGACCGGTCCCCGGCCATGGTGGACCTCGCCCGCCGCAAGCTCACCGGGCGTGACGCCGCGTTCCTCGTCGGCGACGCGGCGGCCCCGCCGGTGGGCGAGCGGCGCTTCGACACCGTCCTCGTCCGGCATCTGCTGTGGGCCCTGCCCGACCCCGGCCGTGCCCTGCGGCACTGGCGCGACCTGCTGCGTCCCGCGGGCAGCCCCGACGGCACCGGGGGAGGCCGGCTCGTGCTGGTCGAGGGCGTATGGGGCACCCTCGACCCGGTCGGCATACCCGCCGAGCGGCTCCTGTCCCTCGTGGCACCGTGGGCCGACGAGGTACGCATGGAGCGGCTGTCGGACGACCCGCTGCTGTGGGGCAAGGAGGTGACGGACGAGCGGTACGCGGTGGTCGCGACGCTCCGCTGAGGCCCTAGACCAGCAGTTCGTCGAAGCCGCCCTCGTGGGCCAGCCGTTCCAGCAGGTCGAGGGCCGCCACGGCGGCGGCCGCGGCCGCCGGGTCCCGCTCGGTGAGGCCGCTCTCCTCGAACTCGTCCTCGTCCAGCCGCCGCACGTCCCGGCCGTCGGCGGAGCGCCACAGGTCGAGGTCGAGGTCCTCCACGACGAGTTCGGCGCCGGAGACGGCGGCGGGGCGGGTGATGTCGCAGTACCAGCCCTTGAGCGCGCCCGCCGGGTCACGCAGCTCCTTCACGGCGTACCAGCGGTCCCGCCAGTAGTACTCGGTGAAGACATCGCCCGGTTCGAAACGTACGAAGCCGAAGTCGCGCACGGTCCCGCCCGCGAACGGCGCGCGTACGACGACCCGGGTGCCGTCGTCCTGGAGCAGCTCCGCCGGGTAACGGATCTTCGTCCGGCCGCCCTTGACCAGGACGACATCCACCATGCGGGCCGAGTCAGCCGAGTTCGCGGACATACCGCACCTCCGTTGCGCAGATCTCGTAGCCGAACCAGGTGTTGATCGCGAGCATCGGGCCGTTGCCGGTGTCGTTGCCCGTGAACGCCTCCGTACAGCCGGCCGCGCGGGCGCGGTGCAGGGAGGCGGTCTTGGCGAGTTTGGCCAGGCCCCGGCCGCGGAAGGCGCGGGCCGTGCTGGTCATGACGCTGGAGTACCGGGTCGCGCCGTCGGTGTGGGCCGCGCTGAGGGCGGCGGGGCGGCCGTCGACCAGCACGACCGAGGTCAGCTCACGGCTGAGCAGCGGGTGGTTCCAGGTCTCGTCCAGCCAGGCCGCGTAGTCGGTGAACTCGAGGGCGATGTCGCTCGGTTCGTCCGACGCCCCCTGCGCGTCCAGTTCGAACAGCGGGCGCGGATCGGCCGCGAAGTCGGCGGCCGTGCGCAGCTCGACGCCCGGCGGCAGGTCCGGCAGCCCGGGCAGCGTGCCGTGGGCGAGGTCGAGACGCAGGAAGTGCGCGGAACGGCTCGCCCGGTAGCCGCGCCGTTCGGCGAAGGAGCGGTTGTCCGGTTCGTCCAGGACCCAGCTGAACAGCCTGGTCGCGCCCTCGGCCGTGAGGTGCTTCTCGGCGGCCCGCGTCAGCAGCGATCCGGCACCGCTGCGCAGCCGTCCGGGGTGCACGTACACGTTGAGGTAGCCCTGCCCCGGTTCCGGGCTCTCGTGCGCCAGACCCACCTGGGCCGTGCCGATGATCTCGCCGTCCTCCTCGGCGACCAACGGCCGGTAACGCGCCGCGGGTTGGGCGCGGGTGAGGTCGTGGACCAGTGACTCCGGGGTGGACACCATGAAGGGCAGCGCCAGCCGCCGGACCCGGGCGAAGCCCTCGACGTCGCCCCGGACCCCGGCTCGGACATCACGCACGATCATCGTCATGGAGGCGCACGCTACGTGGGGGGACGGACGGGACGCCTCCCATTTTCGGGCGCGGCGGCGGTGGGTGCGCGACAATCACCCCGTGACCTTGAAGATCGACATCGATGACGGCACTCCGCCGTACGAGCAGGTACGGACGCAGATCTCCGAGCAGGCGCGGTCGGGGGTGCTGCCGGTGGGGTACCGGCTGCCGACCGTGCGCGGGCTGGCCGAGTCCCTGGGCCTCGCGGCGAACACGGTGGCCAAGGCCTACCGGGCGCTGGAGGCAGACGGAGTGATCGAGACGCGCGGGCGGCACGGGACGTTCGTCGCGGCGGCCGGGGCGGCCGCGGAACGGGAGCTGGCGTCGGCCGCGCAGGCGTACGTGGAGCGGGCCCGACGGCTCGGGCTCACCGAGGCGGACGCGCTGGCCGCCGTACGGGACGCCCTGCGGGCGGCGTACGGCGGTTGACGACAGTCCGGCGCGCTACAGGTAGAGTCCCGCGTCCACGCCGTCCCGCGGCTCCGGGACCGAGGCCGGTGCCGTCCCGCGCCGCAGTGCGTACAGCTCCGCCAGGGTCGCCCCGTCCCGGCCGACGCCCTCGTCGGTGCCCAGCCAGTCCACCGCCTCCGCGCGGGTCAGTCTGCCGACCTCGATCCGGGCCAGACAGCGGCCGGGACGGACGACGGCCGGGTGCAGGCGTTCCAGGTCCTCGTTGGTGGTGACCCCGACCAGGACGTTGCGGCCCTGGCCGAGCAGGCCGTCGGTCAGGTTCAGCAGCCTGGACAGGGCCTGGCCGGCCGTGTGCTTGGCCTCGCCGCGGATCAGTTCGTCGCAGTCCTCCAGGAGCAGCAGCCGCCAGCGGCCCTTGCCCGTGGAGTCGTCCTCGCCGATCGCGATGTCCATCAGATAGCCGACGTCGCTGAACAGCCGCTCCGGGTCCAGCACACAGTCCACCTGGCACCAATCCCGCCAGGACCGGGCCAGCGTGCGCAGCGCCGAGGTCTTGCCGGTGCCGGGCGGGCCGTGCAGCAGGAGCAGCCGGCCGGCGATGTCCTCGGGGGTCGTGCCCATCAGGCGGTCCATCGCGCCGGCCACCGGCGCGGTGTAGTTGGCCCGCACGTCCTCCCAGGTGCCCGCCGAGATCTGCCGGGTGGTGCGGTGCGGACCCCGTCTCGGGGACACGTACCAGAAGCCCATCGTGACGTTCTCCGGCTGCGGCTCCGGTTCGTCCGTCGCGCCGTCGGTCGCCTGGTCCAGGACCTTCTGGGCGAGCTCGGCGCTGGTCGCCGTGACCGTGACGTCGGCACCCCGGTTCCAGCGGGAGACGAGCAGCGTCCAGCCGTCGCCCTCGGCGAGGGTCGCGCTGCGGTCGTCGTCGCGGGCGATGCGCAGCACCCGGGCGTCCGGCGGCAGCAGTGACGCTCCGGACCGCACCCGTTCGATGTTCGACGCGTGCGAGAACGGCTGCTCGCCCGTCGCGAAGCGGCCGAGGAACAGTGCGTCGACGACGTCGGACGGGGAGTCGGAGTCGTCGACGTTGAGCCGGATCGGCAGCGCGTCGTGCGGGTTCGCTGACATGCCGCCATGATCCGGCACAAGGGCGCCGAGTGCACCCGGTTTCCGCGGTGCGCGTGAAGTGTCGGGCGTGTTCCCCACGTCCGGGGTAGTCCGCTGCCTCCCGTCACGTCCGGTCGAGTCCCGTCATGTCCCCTCGCGTCCCCGCCCGCGGCGCCGCGCGCCCGGTGCGCGACGCCCGTGTCCTGCCACCGGGCCGTGCCTCGACTGCACCTGCCCGTACAGCCGTTCACGCCGTTAGTGTTGTCCTTGATGGGATGTGATGAGTGGAATTCGGGGGCACGGCGGTGGCGGCTCGCCGCGCTGCTCGGCGCGGCGGTGGCCGCACTCGCTCTGGTCGTGACCTTGATCAACACACTGCCGGGGGGCGGCGGAACCGCAGGCACCACGTCCGACGGCGCCAAGGTGCACGGCACCCCCGCCACCCCGGCGCGGGCGGCGAGGCCCGAGGTCGGCTGGGGCTTCACCCACACCCAGTTCAGCGCCGACGAGGGCAGCGGGGCCGCCACCCGGCGGGCCGAGGGCCTGCTGTCGAAGCGCGGGGGCCTGCCGCAGAACCAGGCCGTCATGGGCTGGGGGCCGACAACCCCGAGCCGGTGAAGGGGCGTTACGACTTCGCCGCGCTGGACCGCCGGATCGACTTCGTGCGCGCCTCCGGCGGCACCCCGGTCCTCACCCTGTGCTGCTCGCCGGACTGGATGAAGGGCGGCCGGGCGGGCGCGGGCGGGACCGACTGGAGCCGGTCCGTGCTGGAGACCGCCCCCGGCCCGAGCACTACGCGGACTTCGCCGCGCTCGCCGCGACCGTCGCCCGGCGCTACCCCGACGTACGCCACTTCATCGTCTGGAACGAGTTCAAGGGCTTCTGGAACGACGTCGAGGGCCGCTGGGACTACGAGGGGTACACCCGCCTGTACAACCTCGTCCACCGGGCCCTGAAGAAGGTCGACAAGGACATCATGGTCGGCGGCCCGTACCTGGTGATGGACAGTGTGGACCCGCGCGCCGAATCGGCCTCGACGGCCCTGGCGGGCCCGTGGGGCGCTCTGGACCAGCGGGTCCTCGATGCCTTCGCCTACTGGAACCGGCACAAGGCCGGCGCGGACTTCGTCGTCGTCGACGGCTCCAGCTACACCAAGGACGACGCACTGCTGCCCGACGAGTTCGGCGCCACCGACAAGCTCACCGCCGTCGGCACCTGGGTGCGACGGCAGACCGCCGGGCTGCCGCTGTGGTGGGCGGAGTACTACGTCGAACCCGCCGACGGCGACGACGACCGCAAGGTCTGGCCGGAGAGTCGCCGTGTCGCCGTGCAGGCCGCCGGGTTGATCGCCATGGTCGAGGGCGGCGCCTCCTCCGGCTTCTACTGGAACCCGGAGGACGAGAAGGGCCCCGGCTGCCCCGGCTGTCTGTGGACCCCGACCGACCGCGCGGACGGCGGCGCGCCGCTGCCCATGTACGGGCTGGTCTCCCGGTTCGGCGAGGAGTTCCCGCCGGGCACCCGGTACGACACCGTGTCCGTCGCCGCGGACGACGTGCCCAACGTCCGGGTCATGGCCACCGGCAGGACCGTCCTGGTGGTGAACACCCGCGACCGGCCGATCAGCGCGCAGGTCGACGGACGGCGGTTCGAGATGCGGGCGTACGAGGTGAAGTGGCTCACCAGGTGAGCACCGGGGGAGTACCCGGTGAGCAGCCGGTGGGCCGCCGCGCTCACTTCATCGTCAGGAACCGCTGCACCAGCGCCGCGGACAGCACCGCCAGCAGCGGCAGGGCGAACCGGAAGCCGCTCCGCAGCCGGCGCAGCCGCCGCACGCCCGGCCGGCCACCCGCAGCACCTCGCGCGCCGTCAGCAGCAGGATCAGCACGACGGCTGCCGGCGCCCCGGCCACCGACCAGGGTGTCCAGGTGATCTGCGGCCCGATCAGGCCCGGGTCGGCCGCGGGCACCTCGCCCGCGGGCCGCTCGCGCAGCGCGTACATGGTCACGTCGTCGTTGGCCAGGACCTTCCTCAGCTCCCGCCGCCCGTCCAGGTTCGCCAGCAGGCGCGGCTCCCAGGACGCCGAGTAGCCCACGTCCAGTTCGAGGTAGACGACCTGGCTGCGGTTGACCACGAGATACGAGTTCGGGCCCGCGTCCTCGAGCGCCTCGACCAGGCCCGACACCAGCACCGGGTCGGCGGGCGCCAGGGTCGGCACGTACTGGACCTTCTCCATGTCCTTGGCGCCCACGGCATCGCCGGGGTCACGTTGTTCTCGGTGTCGTTGCTCAGCCACAGCAGCCGCACGGTCGGATCGTCGTGGGCGTAGACGTAGTCCATCGCGGCGACCTCGCCCGGCCGGACCCGCTCGAACGACTCGTTGCCCCAACGGGCCACCAGGAAGCCGCCCATGAGGACCAGACCCGCCAGCAGCGCCGCCCCCGTGGCGAGGCCGACCCGGTCCCGGTCGCGGTCCCCGACGGTGGTCCCGGTGCGCGGGAACAGCGCGAGCCCGGCCAGCAGGGCCGCGCCCGGCAGGGCGAACATGAAGACGCGCAGCGCCATCTCCCCGCCGTACGACTGCATGCCGAAGCCGAGGAACGGGACGAAGGCGAGCACGAGCAGCGACCGCTCGCGGTACTTGTGCGCGCGCCGCCGCCACCAGCCCCAGCAGGCGAACGCCATGACCCCGGCGGCCAGCAGCACCCGTGTGTAGAGCACCAGTTTGTGGGTGGCACTGCCGCCCTGGATACGGCCGGAGACGGACGTCGACACATTGCTGCCGATCCCGCCGACCCCGCCGAACAGTTCGTCGAAGTGACCGGACCAGTACGGCTCGGCCATGAAGCCCACCCAGGCCGCCACGATCACGGCGAACAGCAGCGGCAGGCCGCGCAGTTCCCAGCGGCCGAGCAGGACGAGGAACGCCGATACGCCCGGCATCACGAACGGGGTCAGCTGGTGGGCGGGCACGCTCGCCGCGAACAGGCCGATGAGCACCGCGAGCAGCACCGCCTTCTGCCGGCGGTCGGCCGGCCCGGCCTCCGCCTCCCCGGGCCACCGCCCGGTCCGCGGCACGTGCGGGGGACGGAACCAGACCAGCAGGATCGCCACGAAGGCGAGGTACAGCAGGAAGGTGAAGCCCTGCGGGGAGAAGTAGTCCTGGCCGACCCGGCCGCCGAGCACGAAGACCCAGATGCCGGTCCACTTGGCCCGCCAGCTCGCCCGCATCGAACGCACCAGCAGGAACATCGGCGCCAGATGGAGGAGTTGGACGGCCGTCGGCCACCAGCGGATCAGCTCGGTGCGGTCGCCGACCCCGCACGCCCGCAGCACGAACGCGGCCGCCGCGAAGAAGCCCGGCCAGCTCCAGCGGGCGTCCAGGTCGGGCACGGCCGTGCCGGTCCGGTCGATGTAGTCGAGGAAGCCCAGGTGCTGCCAGGCGGTCGCGAACCGCGGCTCGGTCTCGATCACGGCGGGCAGCGCGTGCAGCGAGACGACCGTGGCGAGCAGCGTGGCCAGCAGCAGCCCCCGGTGCTCGCGGCCGCGCCCGAGCAGCGCCGCGAAGACCACGACCAGGAGCGCCGCGCCGGTCAGCGTCGCCGGCGGCAGGACCGAGACCGGCCCGAGCCCGCCCATCCCGTCCAGGTCGGCGTCGGACAGCCCCAGCACGGGCGCCCAGTAGAGCAGCAGCGCGGCGGCCGGCAGACAGCCGAGGAGCAGCCCGGAGCGGGTGGGCCGCCGGCGCTCGGACCGGCTCCGCGGCGCGGCGGGTCCGTCCGGGGCCGCCCGCCCGGGACGGTGGGATCCTCCCGTACCGGCCCGGCCATGACGGCACCGCCGGGCCCGGTGCCCGCAGCGCTGCCGGGCGGCCCGAACGGTGCGTCGGCCGCCCTACCGTCGCGCGGCACGGCGTCGGCCGGTCCGGGCAGCGCATGCGCCCCGGGCTGCCCGTGCCGGTGCGGTGCCCCCGCGGCGGGGACCTCGCACGCCCCCAGGTCGGCGAGGTCCCCGTCGGGAGCGGC
>NZ_JBEOWS010000098.1:0-26731 GCF_040296125.1 Streptomyces sp. NPDC002265
CCCGGCGGCCGCCGCTGTGGACGCGGGGGTGAGCAGGTCCCAGAAGTAGGCGAGTTGGCCGGCCATGTCGATCTCGGGGTCGTACATCCACTGCGTCTGCAACCCGTCCATCAGGGCGAAGACGAGACCGGACAGGCGGTCGGGGGCGAGGCCCGCGGGCAGCGCACCGGCCGCCTGCCGATCACGGATCAACCCGGCGACGACGTCGCGCGCGGTCGCGTAGCGGTCGCGGAAGTAGTCGTGTGCCGGATGTCCGGGTTCGGCCGCCTCGGACGCGAAGCGCGAGAAGAGCTGGGTGAGGCCCGGAACCTCGGCGTTGTGCCGCACGAGCGCGGTGAACACCTCGCCCAGGTCCGGCGGCGCGTCGGCGGTCGATCCGAAGGGCGCCTCCATCAGGCGCCGGTCGACCTCGTCACGGCGGCGCAGGATCTCGACGAAGAGCTGCTCCTTGGTCCCGAAGTAGTGCAGCAGTCCCGTCTGGCTCAGGCCGACCGCCTGGGCGAGCTCGCGCACCGTCGCGCGGCTGTACCCGACCCGCGCAACGATGTCGAGCGCCGTGTCGAGGATCTCCTCCCGCTTGGCGATGCCTTTCGCATACGAACCCCGTCGTGCCATGAACACGACTCTACGACACCCGAATTCCGCTGGTGGGACCCCTTGTCGCCAAAAACCGAATGTCATACGGTTTCTGCGTCGGCAGGGTGGCCGAGGCACTCCCCGGCGCGCGCCCGCCGGCGGCACCACACGCGCTCCACCGGCTCTACCACCGTCCCGTGGAGCACCGCACAACCCGAGGAGACTTCCGTGACCGCGAACTCCCCCGCTTCCCTGACCACGGCGCAGCAGGCCGCCCTGGGCAGCGGCGCCGACTTCTGGAGCACCGAGCAGGTCGCCGGCGTCCCCTCGCTGGTGCTCACCGACGGGCCGCACGGAGTACGCCGTCAGGTGGGCGCCACCGACCACCTCGGCCTCGCGGGCAGTGAACCCGCCACCTGCTTCCCGCCCGCGGTCGGCCTCGGGCAGAGCTGGGACACGGAACTG
Source organism: Streptomyces sp. NPDC002265 (assembly GCF_040296125.1). Taxonomy (NCBI): domain Bacteria; kingdom Bacillati; phylum Actinomycetota; class Actinomycetes; order Kitasatosporales; family Streptomycetaceae; genus Streptomyces; species Streptomyces sp. NPDC002265. The sequence goes on from NZ_JBEOWS010000098.1 coordinate 1,042, forward strand.
ACCGGCAAGGTCGGTACGGCCCTGGGCCTGGAGAGCCGCACGCTCGGCGTCGACGTACTGCTCGGCCCCGGCATCAACATCAAGCGGGACCCGCGCTGCGGCCGCAACTTCGAGTACTACTCCGAGGACCCCCACCTGTCCGGCACACTCGCCGCCTCCTGGGTGCGAGGCCTCCAGGAGACCGGGGTCGGCGCTTCGCTCAAGCACTTCGCCGCCAACAACACCGAGCACGACCGCATGCGCTCCAGCTCCGACATCGCCCCCCGCCCGCTGCGCGAGATCTATCTGCGTGCCTTCCAGCACGTCGTGCAGACGGCGCGGCCGTGGACGGTCATGTGCTCCTACAACCGCGTCAACGGCACCTACGCCGCCGAGAACCACTGGCTGCTCACCCAGGTGCTGCGCGACGAGTGGGGCTTCGACGGCGTCGTGGTCAGCGACTGGGGCGCGGTGCCGGACCGCGTCAGGGCGGTGGCGGCCGGTCTCGACCTCGAGATGCCCGGCACCGGCGGTGTCACCGACGCGCAGGTCGTAGCGGCGGTCGAGGCGGAGGAACTGGACGCTGCCGTACTCGCGCAGGCGGCCGCGCGCATGGTCGCACTGGCCGCGAAGGCCGAGGCGGGCCGCGCGGCACAGCTCGCCGCGTTCGACACCGACGCGCACCACCGGCTGGCCCGGCAGGTGGCCGCCCGCTGTGTGGTCCTGCTGAAGAACGACCCGGTCGACGGACGAAGCGTGCTGCCGCTGGAGGAGGGCCGTTCCCTCGCGGTGATCGGCGAGTTCGCGCAGTCCCCGCGCTACCAGGGCGGCGGCAGCTCGCATGTGAACCCGACCCGCGTGGACGTACCGCTGGACGAGATCCGCGCCCTCGCCCCGGACACCGACGTGAGGTACACGGCCGGATTCACCACCGGCGACGGCGCCGACGCGGCCGCGCTGCGGGACGAGGCCGTCCGAGCCGCGGCGGCGGCCGACACCGCCGTGGTCTTCCTCGGCCTGGCGGCCCACCAGGAGTCCGAGGGCTTCGACCGAGAGCACATCGAACTCCCGGCCGAGCAGCTCGAGTTGCTGACCGCCGTGGTGCGAGTGCAGCCGCGTACCGCCGTCGTCCTCTCGCACGGCGGCGTACTGCGACTGGCCGACGTCGACGAACTGGCCCCGGCCGTGGTGGACGGCGCGCTGCTGGGGCAGGCGGCCGGCGGCGCACTGGCCGATGTGCTCTTCGGGCGGGTCAACCCGTCCGGACGGCTGGCGGAGACCGTACCGGCGCGCATCGAAGACACTCCCGCCTACCTGGACTTCCCCGGCGAGCACGGTCATGTCGCCTACGGCGAGGGCCTGTTCGTGGGCTACCGCTGGTACGACGCCCGCGGCATCGCGGTCACCTACCCGTTCGGGCACGGACTGTCGTACACCACCTTCGCCTACTCCGATCTCGAACTGACCACCGGCACCGAGGGCATCACCGCGACCGTCACCGTCACCAACACGGGCGAGCGGGCCGGCCGCGAGGTCGTCCAGTTCTACGTCGCCAAGCCCGGCTCGTCGGTCGCCCGCCCGCCCCAGGAACTCAAGGCCCACACCGTGGTGGCACTCGCACCGGGGGCGCGGGACCGGGTGAGCGTGCTGATCGAGCGCCAGGACCTGGCGTACTGGGACATCCGCGGCGACCGCTGGATCGTCGAGGGCGGCGGCTACGAGGTGCGCGCCGCCGCCTCCAGCCGCGACATCCGCGCCACCGCCACCGTCGAGGTGGAAGGGGACGTGTTCACCCTCCCGCTCACCCTCGACTCCACGCTGGGCGAGGTCATGGCCGTACCCGGCGCCGCCGGGATCCTGGGGTCGCTGATGCCCATGCCGCAGGCTGCCGCCGAGAACGACGCGCTGGGCGTCGACATGGCCAGGTTGATGGCGTCCGTCCCGGTGGGCCGGTTGCTCGGCTTCACCGCGGGCGCGGTCACCCGCGAGGACCTGGAGAAACTCCTCGCCCAACTCGACGCCGCCCGCACCGTCGCGGCCCGGACCTGACCCCGCGGGCGGGGCGTCGAGGGCCGCCCCGCCCCCGGTCAGCCCAGTACGACCCGGGCGGCGACCGGCAGATGGTCGCTGCCGGTGCGCGCCAGGGTGCGGATGTGGCCGACGGTCGCCGAGCGGGCCATGACCTGGTCGATCCGGGCCAGCGGGAAAGCGGCGGGGAAGCTGAAGGCGAAGCCTCGCTGCGCTGTGTTCATCCGGGAGGACAGCGGGGCCAGCCCACGGTCGTCCACCGTGCCGTTGAGATCGCCGAGCAGGAGGACCGTCTTCAGGGGCTCGGCGGCGACGGCCCGGCCCAGCAGACCGGCGCTCTCGTCCCGCCACGAGGAGGCGAAGCCGCTCGCTCCGACACGGACCGAGGGCAGGTGCGCGACATACACCGCGACATCGCCGCGGGGTGTGCGGACAGCCGCGCGCAGCCCGCGGCTCCAGGACTCCGTGATCTGCCGGGGCTTGATGTCCACCTGCCGGATGCCGGTCAGCGGATGCCTCGACCACAGTCCGACGGTGCCCCGCACGGCGTGGTACGGGTAGTCGGGGGCGAGGGTCCGCTCGTATTCCGCCAGCGCCGCGGGCACAAGCTCCTCCAGCGCGATCAGACCAGGCCCGGCACCGGCCAGGACCCGGGCCGTGCCTGCCGGGTCGGCGTTCTCGTCGCTGACGTTGTGCTGCACCACGACCAGGTCGTCGTACGAGCCCTGCCCCGTCCCGAGCAGCCCGCCGAACTGATGGGTCCAGACCGCCACCGGCAGCAGCACGACCACCAGCGCGGCCGCCGAACGACGCAGCAGGGCCACGACGAGCAGCACCACGACCACCAGGCCGAGCCACGGAAGAAAGGCCTCCAGCAGACTGCCCAGACGACCCACCCGGTTGGGCACCGCCCGGTGCAGGCCCATGAGCCCGGCCGTCAGCACCGCGAGCACGGCAGCCACCCGCCCCCGCCGCCACTCCGGCCAGGTCCACAGGTCGCCTCGCCTGCTCCCGCCCGCGGCCCACGCCCCGGACCGGCCCCGCGTCCACCAGACCCCTGCCGCCCCCGGCTCCACCCGGTCTCCCCTCTGTCCGACGACCTTGCTGCCCTAGACGGGCCACCGGGTGAAACCGGTTCCGAACCCGCCACTCCTTGCACACCGCAGCTCCCCCGCTTCGGCATGAGGCCTGCGGAATCGTGCACCGGGGAAGGACCGCGGTGACCGGACGGGCGGGGTCAGGCGCCGGCCGCCTGGCGGGCGCCGAGTGTGCAGGTGGTTCCGACGCTGGTCTGCACCCATGCGTCCGGGAGGGCCGCGGCGAGGGTGTGCTGGGCGCGCCGGCCGGTGCAGTGACCGGGGACGATCAGCTCGGGTGCGAGTTCGGTGAGCGCGGCCACCGTCAGGCCGATAAAGGTGCCGCCCCGCGGATACGACCGGTCGGGGAAGCCGATCCCGGTACCGGCCGCAGGCCCGTGGTGATCGTGCCGGCCGCGGGCGTCGCGCGGTGTCACGCCTCCACCCGCGCGGGCGGGACGACGACGTCGACGAGCCCGGTGGCCACGTCGTACACGAGTCCCGAGACGAAGACTCCGGCCCGGAGCGTCCGCCTGAGGATCTCGACGTCGACGCGGACGGCGGCGACCGGGTCGGTGACCGCCTTGGCGTCGAGGTCCGCGGCCGGAACCTCGAAGTAGTCGGCCAGCAGCTCGGGGAACGCGGCCAGGTCCGTGATCCCGCAGTCGGTGTGGTGCAGGACCGCATAGTGGTTGTCGACCGGGCCGGGGCCGCCCGTTCGGGCCTGCACGACCTTCGCGAGCATCCCCAGCGTCCGGAGTACCGCGGGCGTGACCCGCCCCCCGACATTGCGGATCACCGCTGCCTCGCCGAGCTTGAGCCCGAGCACGTGGGACGGGTCGACACGAGGGTCGACGCATCCGAAGACCGTCAGACTGCCGCTGGGCATGAGCTTGAGGCCGGCGAATGACCCGCCGTCGGCGAACGCGGCGTTCCGCTCGGCCAACTCGTCCGTGTCGATCACTGTGCCGGCCACCCCGTCCTGCTCCGAGCCTGGTCCCCCGGTGACGCCGGCGGCGACCGCCGGTCGCCGCCCATCCTCACCTGCCGCCCCCTCCCCTGCCACTCGGCTTTGCGACAGATCGAGGCGGGGCAGGTGAACGCCTTGCGTGATCGGGTACGGCGTGTCGGCGCCGAGGCGTGCCGCGTGGACGGTGTCGGGGTCGGGGTCGGGGTCGGGGTCGGGGTCGGGGTCAACGCGGGTGATCGCGGTGGTCGTGCCCCGGGGACCGTTGTGCGAGGGCCCGTGCGCGGGTGACGACCTCGTCCGTGGACACGGCGCTGAGCCCGGCGAGCACGTCCTCCAGGGCGTCCAGCCACAGCCGGTAGTACGGGTAGGTCCCACCGTGCTCCCGTGCGGCCGTCCAGGCGGTGATCCGGGCGATCAGCGCGGTCTGGAACTCCGGCCAGCGGAAGACGCCCGCCTCGTGCAGGGAGACGGCCATGCCGAAGGCACGGCTCTCCCACGGCTCGGCGAACACCAGCTCACCGTTGGAGCGGGGAGGTGCTGCCGGGCCCTCGATGTCCAGCGGCGCGCTCACGGTGCCGCCACCTTCGCCACTCCGACCATCGCGTCCCTGGTGACGAGTGGCACGAGTTCCTCCTCCGTGAGGTGTTCGGTACCGGGTGGACGCTCCGGCAGTACGAGCCAGCGCACCTCACTGGTGGAGTCCCGCACGACGATCCGCACATCGTCTTCGAGCGTGAGTCCCATCTCGGCCAGCACCGCGCGCGGCTCCCTGACCACGCGGGCTCGGTAGGCGGGGTCCTTGTACCAGCTCGGCGGCAGGCCGAGGACCGGCCAGGGGTAGCACGAGCACAGTGTGCACACCACGACGTTGTGGGTGGTCGGGGTGTTCTCGACCACGACGATGTGCTCGCCCTGCTGTCCGGAGAAGCCGAGTTCCTTGATGGCTGCGGTGCCGTCCTCGAGCAGTCGCCGCCGGTAGCCGGAGTCGGTCCACGCCTTGGCGACGACCTTGGCGCCGTTGAGCGGCCCCACGCTCGTCTCGTAGCGGGTGATGATCGCGTCCATGGTCTTCGGGTCGATCAGGCCGCGTTCGGTGAGCAGTTGTTCGAGCGCCTCGGTGCGCAGTGCCACGGAAGGGCTCTCGTCCGAGCCGCCGGCGGTGGTCATGCGGTGGTCTCCAGATAGCTCTCGTACAGGTCCACGGTGACGGTGAAGGGTTCGGCGTCGGCGCCCCACAGCTCGCGCGAGTCGAACCGCACGGAGTAGACGTACTGGGGGTTCTCGCCCAGGAAGTGCGCGTTGGTGTCCGGCAATACATGGGCGGGCTGGATGATCTCGACGACTCCGCTGTGTCCCCGCACGTAACGCGGCAGCCGGGTGTGTCCGGGCACGGACCTGCTCCTGGCGCGCACCCGCTCGCCCACGCCGAAGGCCGGCCGGGTCTCCACGGACCGCAGTGAGCCCTCGGCGGTAGGTGCGTACCGGGGCACGTCGGGTTCCGGTACCGGTGGCTCCGCCACGTGTTCGCCGCGCAGGTTGCGGGCGCGGGCCTCGACCGCACCGGGCGCCAGGACGGAGTGTTCGGTGAGCATCAGCTCTCCGCCGTTGAGCCATCGCCCGAAGTAGCCGTCGTCCAGGTAGGCGGCGCGGTCCAGGCGCTCCAATGCGTGCCGGAAGGCATCCGTGTTGACGCCGCCGCTGGCGACGCGGCCGGAGAGGATCGCCAGCGCGAATGCCTTGCGCTGCCAGTCCTCCGCGAAGACACGTTCCTCGCGATCGGGTGGATGAACGCGTCCCCAGCCCAGGGTGCCTCCCATGTCGGCAATTCCATCCATGATGCAACCTCTCATTTGCCGCAAAGCAGACACGCGCGTCCATCGTATTCGGCCGGTGCCCGTGGCGTCACGCCGCACGCTGCGCCACCGTCCGCCGACTGCACCCAGCGACGAGGGGCCGGTGCCGCGCGGCCACTGGCGCACCTGCACCCCGCCTCCCTGTTACCGAACACGGACAAACCAGGGGGAACGACGCCCACCCGGGCGTCATCTCATGGGGTGCAGCAACGCAGCGGACGCGGCCGGTCACCCGACGAGAGCCGGGGGAAGGCGCCGCGTCCCGACCGACCACGGGGGAGCTTTCAGAATGACCACGTATCGTGCCCGCCGCACCGCCCGTACCGCCGCCCTGGCCGCCGCCACCGCCGCGCTGGCGCTGGGCCTGACCGCCTGCGGCGGCACCGACGACGGCCCGAAGGCGGCGGGCGGCGACCACTCCACGGGCAGCGCGCAGACCCGGCCCGCGTCCGACGGGACCGGCAAGGGCGGCACGGAGCAGGCCGACAACGGTGGCGACAGCAAGGCGGGGTCGCACTCGGCGACCGTCGCGGGCGGGACGGGCAAAGCCGCGAGCAAGGGCACAACGGCCACCGCCCAGCAGTGCCGCGGAGACGAGATGCTGGTCACCACGGTGCACCGGTTCGCCGGCCAGCAGGGCGACCACCTGCTGATCACCGCGTCGAACGAGGGCACCAAGCCGTGCTGGGTCACCTCGTATCCGGCCGTGAAGCTCGACGGAGACGTCGACAGCGCCGCACTGCCGCACTCGAAGAAGGACAACCCGGGCGGCGACAAGCACATCACGCTCCAGCCCGGAGGCAAGGTGTACAGCGCGGTGAACCTCTTCGACTACGGCTCGAACAACCACACGGGACGCTCGTTCGCCCTCGCGCTGCGCGGCGCGGACGGCCACGAGGGTCCCTACTACTCGGTCGACGCCAAGGGCCAGAAGCCGCAGTTCAGCTGGAACGAGGCCGACGTGCTGAACTGGAACACCGAGAAGCCGTACGACTTCTGACGGTTCATCGGCAAAGCGGCGTCACCACGGGGATGGCTGGCTGACGCGCAGGACGCGGTTCTTGGCGGGAGTTCCGAACGAGGCAGTTCCGTCCTTCGACCACGCGGGGTTGATCCGGATACGGGGAGGGGCGTGGGCGGGATGAGGGAGTAGGTCGCGCCGGGATCCTCAGGCGGCCTGACCGACACCTCGTCGCCGGCGACGGTGACGAACTCGCCCATGCTCCGGGTCTCCTCACAGGTCGGCTGCGGACAGTGGTTCCTGATCGGTCTTCCAGCGCCACCGGTCTGGGATCGTTGGGACCGAGGTGCTGTCCGGCCTGAGCGAGGTGTCGGGCCGCCAGAGAGGCCCGACACAGGGCCGATCAGCCCCTGCCGCGCCAGCCCCAGCGGGAGGCCTTGCGGGGGTCGCCGTCCTTCGAGGGCAGAGGGATGTGCTGTGCCGGGTCCTGGGCCTCGGACACGGGGGCGGTGCGCGGCTGGATCCCCTTGAGCCGGGCCCGCCACGGGCCGTCCGCCATCTCCGGACAGACGATCATCGGCCCCTCGGGCAGCGGGTGGGTCTCCCTGCGGGCGCCGATCTCGTTGATCAGGCCCTCTCGCTGTGGCAGCGCCGTGGGATCGGTGTGCTCGGCCAGGTCGTAGGTGTGGGCGATGAGGTTGTCGTCGCCGCGGTAACGGATGTGGAAGTCGGCCGGGCCGGTGGTGTGCAGCAGCACGTCCGGGCCGCCGTTCTCCAGCCACTCCTCCGTCAGGCGGCGGGCCGCGGCAAGCGGCATCACCGTGGCCTGCCACGGGCCTTCGGCGTCGAGCCGCAGCCGCAGCCGCAGCGGACCGCTGTCCGGGACCCTGCACAGCAGACGGCCCCGATGCGCAACGGCACCGTCGGCACGAACGTGGTGTCCCCCGTGACCAGACCCCCCACGGAAAACGCCCCCTGCGTCATCACTGCCGTCGCCGCCGCCGTCCCCACCGACGGCCGCTGTCCCGGCACCTGCATCCCCCGGCCATCACGCCCCCGGCACGGTGATCTACAAGCGGAGCATGCCACATGACAGCCCATCACCACCCGCCACGGAGGCACGACTTTCCGGCCCGTGGGGACCTGCGCGGTGCGCCTTCGCCCACCTCTGCGGTCTGACGCCGGTTCCCGAGGGGCCCGCGCTCAGCGGCGCAAGCTGGTCTCCCGTTCCAGATGCGACAGCTTCTCGGGGTTGCGCACGGCGTAGAGCCCGGTGACCAGGCCGTCGTCGACGCGCAGCGCCAGGACGGTGTCGATCTCGCCGCCCAGCCGGACGATCAGCGCCGGGTCGCCGTTGACCTGTGTCGGTTGCAGCGAGACCGCGGCGGCGATCCTGCCCAGCACGCGGGCCACCTCGTCGGCCCCCACGACCGGTGCCAGTGCGGCCCGTACGACTCCGCCGCCGTCGGTCAGCAGGACGACGTCCGGCGCGAGGATGTCGAGCAGGCGTTGCAGGTCGCCCGTCTCGACCGCCCGCTGGAACGCCTCGACGGTACGGCGGGTCTCGGCGGCGGAAGCGACCCCGCGCGGCCGGCGCGCGGCGACGTGGGCCCGTGCCCGGTGGGCGATCTGGCGGACCGCGGCCGGGCTCTTGCCGACGGCCTCGGCGATCTCGTCGTACCCCAGGTCGAAGACCTCGCGCAGCACGAACACCGCCCGCTCGGTCGGTGCGAGCGTCTCCAGCACCAGCAGCATCGCCATCGAGACGCTGTCGGCCAGCTCGACGTCCTCGGCCACGTCGGGCGTGGTCAGCAGCGGCTCGGGCAGCCAGGGGCCGACGTAGGACTCCCTGCGCCGGCCGAGCGTACGCAGCTGGCTCAGCGCCTGCCGGGTGGTGATCCGGACCAGGTACGCACGCGGGTCACGCACGGTGCCGGGATCGACGCCTGCCCATCGCAGCCAGGTCTCCTGCAGGACGTCCTCGGCGTCGGCGGCCGAGCCGAGCATCTCGTAGGCGACCGTGAACAGCAGGCTGCGGTGGGCGACGAAGGCCCGGGTGACGCTGTCCATGCGGTCACCGCGGGCGGCCGGCCCGGATGCATCTTTCGTCCCGCCGCTCGTCGTTCGGTCGTTCATCACCGGCTCCTGCCCGTCCGCTGTCGACTGCGCTGTACACCAGACGCCGGCCCGCACCGCTCCGTGACATCCGTGGGCGGTGACCCACGCCACATCTTCGCCCTGTCACAAGGAGCGGGCCGTCGGCATCTTGTGTCCGTCCAGTGCGGCAGCAAACGACACCACGAATGAGGACGGCATCATGGAACCCCGCTTCAACCTGCTCGCCAGCCCGACCGCCGCGAAGGTCGCCAAGCGGTTCTTCAACGCCTCGTCGGCCCTGGAGGAATCGACGCTTCCGAAGACCTTGCGGGAGCTGGTCCAACTGCGGGTCGGCCAGCTCAACGGCTGCGGCTTCTGCGTCGACGCGCACACCAAGGAGGCCGCGGCCGCGGGCGAGAGCGCGCTCCGGCTCAACCTGGTCGCCACCTGGCGCCACAGCACCGTGTTCACCGAGGCCGAACGGGCCGCGCTGGCGCTCACCGAGGAGGGCACCCGGCTCGGCGACCACGGCGTGTCCGACGAGACCTGGGCCGCGGTGCGCAAGCACTACGACGACGACCAGATCGGTGCACTGGTCTGCCTGGTCTCCCTCATCAACGCGGCCACCCGGATGAACGTGATCGTGCACAACCCGGGAGGCTCCTACGAGCCCGGCATGTTCGCCCGCATGGCGAACTGACCGGTGCCGAACTGACCGGCGCGCGAGACGCGGCCCGTGCCGGGATCGTCCGGTCCGGGCCGAGCCCGGGCGGGCCGTCCCGCACCACGGGGCTCACCCGGCGCGCCGTGCGACGCGCAGGACGCTCAGGTACCGGCGGGCCGCCCGGTCGCCCATCCGGGTGCGGATGCGCTCGGCGACGGCGTCGAGGAGAGGCTCACGGACGTCGCGGTCGAGCCTGCGGTACAGCGACGTCGAGCGAAGGTGATCGGCGAAGCCCTCCCCGTCGAACCACTGGACGGCCGGATACCAGCGCACGGTCGTCGGGCCGAACAACTCGCCGGGGTCCTCGACCGGTCCCCAGCCCTCGTCGGTGCTGCGCACGTCGTCCTCCAGGGGAGGATGCCCCCAGCCGGGGTTCCCCGGGCTGAATCGCTCGTGGAGATCGGCGGTCTCGGTGTACACCTCCGGCTCTCCCGGCCGGCGGACGACGACGTTGCCGAGCAGGGCCGTCCAGCCTCCCGGACGAAGGACGTCGTACGCTCGCTGCCAGCCGACCGACGGATCGACCCAGTGCCACGACGACGCGGCCACGAGGACGTCGAAGCGCCGGCCGCGGTCGTCCCACTCCTCGAACGTCGACGTCTCGACCTCGACGTTGCCGAAGGCGTCGATCCGCCGGCGCGCGAGTGCGGCCATGCCCGCGCCGGGCTCGACGGCGGTCACCGGGCATCCGAGCGCCGCCAGTGAGCGCGTCGCCTGGCCGGTACCGCAGCCCACCTCCAGCACCGACGACGCCGCGTCCAGGCCGGTGACGGCGACCAGGTCCGCGAACAGCTCGTCCGGATACCCCGGCCGGACCCGGTCGTAGAGTTCCGGCACCTCGTCGAACACCCGGCCGAGGACATGTCGGTCCGGGGGCAGCTGCGGATCATCCGTCACGAACCCACACGCTATGAGGCCCGACCACGGCGACGCCACCGGTTTGACGGCTGCTCCTCGACCGGTTCCTGGCCCGGCGTGCGCGGGCCGGTGATCTCGTCGCGCGCCCGAGTACCTGACCCTTCGTCAATCCTCCACTGCGCGCCCGGAATGCTCGCCGGGTCTGATATGTCTTTCGCTGGGGACCGGGCCTGTGCCCGGCGCGGCGCCTTCCGGGGGGCCGCGAGGGAGGGGAAAAGCACACCCATGAGCACCACCAACCGCGACGAGATCATCGCCGTCGAGCAGAAGGCGGTGGATCGCGCCTACGGCTGTTACCACGAGCGGCTGGCCGAACTGTCCGGCGGCTCGATGGCCTCGGCCTCGGCCAGCGGCAAGGACAGTGTCGCCAACCGCATCGACGCCGAGGACAAGGCCGCCGCGTACGGCGGTCTCGGGGACGCCTCCTTGGTCATCAGCCGGGTCGACGTCCAGGACGCCCCGGGCGGGGAGCCGGACACCTGGTACGTCGGACGGCGTGCCGTCTCCGACGTCCACACGCGCGACACCGTGGTGGTGCTGTGGACCACCCCGCAGGCGAGGCAATGGGCGCAGGCGCTGCCCGAGACACCGGGCGACATCGTCCTGCGTCGGCAGCTGCGCTGCACGCGGCAGCGCGTCGACGGCTATGCCGACGACATCAGCCTCGTCGTCCCCGCTCCACGGCCGGCCCTGGACGACGCCGACCCGCAGGACGCCGACCAGCAGCGCGTCGACCCGCGGAGCGCCGACCGGCCGGGCACCGCGAAGGACGCGAAGGACGCGGCGGACGACGTACGGCAGCCGACCAGGACCCGGCCGCCGGCTCTCACCCCGACCGATGTCGCACGGCTGCACCGGCAGAAGCCGCAGCCGCCCGACGACTTCCTCCTGCGCGAGCTCCAGCGCTCCCGCAGGGGCAGCATGCGCGACATCGTCGAGACCATTCGCCGCGACCAGATGGCCCTGGTCACCGGATCGCCCGCGGACATCCTCGTCGTGCAGGGAGGGCCGGGTACCGGCAAGTCCGCCGTCGGCCTGCACCGCGTGACGTGGCTCGTCAACAACGAGCACTTCACCGCGCAGGACATCCTGGTCATCGGCCCCCACCAGCAGTTCCTGGACTACGTCAGCCAGGTCCTGCCCACCCTCGGCACCCGCAACGTCAACGCCGTGCAGCTGTCCCGCCTGTGGGACGGCGAGATCCTGGGCACCGACACCCCCCGGGCGCAGCTGGTCAAGTCCGACGAGCGCATGGCTGCCGTCCTGCGCAGACGGGTCGAGCGGGAGTGCCGCCCGGAGGCCGTCGACGACTTCACCACCACCCCCTCCTACAAGGACGCCACCCCGGAGTTCACCGTCACCGCGGGCAGCACCACCCTGCGCATACCGCGCTCCGAGGTCCTCACCCTGCTGACGGACGTCCGCGCGGGCGACGGCTCCTACCGCGAGCGCCGCGACCGCTTCCGCAGCCTGCTCGTCGACCGCCTGCTCCAGGAACTCGTCGCCGTCGCCCCGCGCCGCAACCGCGACACCACCATCCGCCGTGACCTGGAACGCAACCGCCAGGTCGAGCGCCTGATCGAACGCGTCTGGCCCTCCCCCGGCGCCCGGGAGACACTGCGCAGCCTGTACGACTCGCCCGAGCTGCTGCGCGCCTGCGCCGACGGCATCCTGGAGGCGCCGGAGCAGGCCGCCCTGCACCGCCCCCGGGCCGAGAGGGCCGACGCCGACCCCTGGACCCTCCACGACCGCGTCTGCCTGGAGGAACTCCAGTACCTCATCACCGGCGAGACTCCGCACCGCTACGGGCACATCGTCGTCGACGAGGCCCAGGACCTCACCCCCATGCAGGCCCGCTCCCTGCGCAGACGCTCCGCGGTGAACGGCTCCATGACCGTCCTGGGCGACCTCGCCCAGGCCACCGGCCCCCACGCCTACACCGACTGGGACCGGCTCGGCGCCCTGCTGTCCGACCAGGGCGACTGGCGCGTCGCCGAACTGAACACCAGCTACCGCGTGCCCGCCGAGATCATGAAGTTCGTCGCGCCCCTGGCCCGCGCCGTCGCCCCCGCACTGCCCTACCCGCGGGCCATCCGCGAAGCCGGCGAGAGCGCCGTGCGGACGCTGGCGACCGACCCGTGGAACCTCCTCGACGAAACCGTCGAGCACGCCACCCGGCTCCTCGGCACCACCGACGGGACCACCCTGCGCTCCGTGGCCGTCATCGTCCCCGACGACTCCCGCTGGCTCGACGAGATCAGCCGCCAACTGCAGCAGGCCCCCGGCCTCGGCGACGAACAGTGCGAAGCCGTTTCCGTCCTGGCCGCCGCCCAGGCCAAGGGCATGGAGTACGACCACGTCCTCGTCGTCGAACCCGCCACCATCGCCGACCGCGGCCCGGCCGGCCTGCGCCAGCTCTACGTCGCTCTCACCCGCAGCACCCAGAGCCTGACCGTCCTGCACACCTCCCCGCTCCCGCAGGCCCTCACGAGCACCGACGACACCACCGCACCCCCGCCCGTCCAGAGCGGACCTGCCATGACGAACGGTGAACTCCCCGAGATCGGGGCCGACTTCCGGGTCCGTGTCCTGGGCACCGGACCGGGCGGCCGCTACCGGGTCGAAGCCCTCGCCCCCCTCACCGACGCCCCTCTGGCCCTGGCCGTCCGCCACGGCTCCACTCCCCCGCACACCGGCGACGAACTGGACTGCTGGGTGCTCGCCCACGACCGGCACCACTGCCTGCTGACCTCGGACCAGCGCGGCCGCCAGCCCGTCTCGCCCAGGATGGCCGAACGGTACGCGGCCGCACTCGACGTCCTGGAGGAACTGACCGGCGACGACGGCAGCGTCCCGGACCACGCCCGCGAACGTCTCTCCGAGCTCAAGGGCATGGCCAACCGCGTCCTGCGCCGCGACCAGGCGGACTGGGTGGACGTACGGCGCATACTCGGCTCCCCGGACAAGCACCGGCTGAACCTGCTGCGCGACCTCGCGACCACCACCAACCGCGCCCTCAAGGACGACACCCTCGACCCCCGCCGGCTCCGCGCGGACCTCGCACGCGCCGGCTGGACCCGGCCCCTGGCCGAGGCCCGCGAGACGCTGCGCCGGCGCCTGGACGTCCAGCCCGAGCCGCAGACCGCACCCGCACCGCAGCCCGCACACGAGGAAGCCGAGCCCATGACGCCCGTCGAAGCCCTGCCCGCCGCACCGGCACCCACGCCGAAGGGCCTGCTGGACACGCTGGAGGCGGCGGCCGCCGCCGACCGCACCTGCAAGAAGCACGAGGCGGTACGCCACGCCCTGATGTCGGACCTGCTGTGGGCGGACCTCCAGCCGACCGACTCACCGGTCGTCGACGTCAGCCGCGCCGACGAGGAGGGTCACTTCCTCTACGAGATCCTCGGCGCCGGCCACACCACCCACGCCGACCTGCGCTCGGGAGCCGCCCGCCTCCTGGAGATCAACCGCACCCTGCCCGCCCCGGCCGACCGCCTGTACCTGGTCCTCACCGAACCGCCCACCGAGGACTGGTCCACCGACACCCTGCGCGATGTCTTCGGCGTCCACGTCCTGTGGCGCACCCCCGGCGGCTGGGGCGGCCACGACAGCACGTCGGCCCTGGGCGGCGAGCAGTCCTAGCGGTACGAACGTCCCGGCCCTCATCTCGGGCTGCCGGGGCGGACGGTGAGGTAGGTCCACGAGGTCGTCGCACCACCGGTCTGGGCGCCGGTGGCCGGCGGAGCGTAGACGCCGCGGATCCGGTAACGGGCGTTGCTCGCGTAGAGCTTCAGGGCCCGGCTGTAGCCGTACTGGCCGTCGGCGTACAAGGGCACACAGCGCTGCGAGGTGACCTGGTGCCAGGCACCCGCGGTGTAGCGCTCGACGTACACCGACGTGCAGGCGCCGGTCTGGTGCGGAGTGACCTTCAGGTTGAAGCCCATGTTGATCTCGGACTTGTAGAAGACCTGGTAGGTGGTGGATCCGATGCGGGTGGTCGCCAGCGGCCACTGCGTCTCGGTGCGGATCGTCGGTGTGAGAGTGGTCCCGGTGGTCACCGTGCGCGGTGAGTAGCGGTAGTCACCCGCGAAGGCCGCGCTGAAGACGGTGTTGCGGGAGACTTTGAGGTACGCGACGAGGTTGCCGTGCGCGTCCACCTTGCCGGTCCTGAGCGCGGCCCGGGGCTTTCCCGCGGGCTGGTCGTACAGGGTGACGGTCCGGGAGTTGTACGTGGTCCCCAGGTGCGCGGTGACCTTGACGGTCGCGCCGGAGTGGTAGGACTTCGCGTCGGTCGTCACGCTCAGACCGGTAGTGGCCCGGGGAATCTGCACGATCGCGGACTTGGTGACCCTGAGGTAGGACGTGCCGCCGTCGTAGCTGAAGACGTAGGTGTTCGTGCCGCCGGCCTGGGGGGTGTCGTGGAAGACGAAACCGCCGTCGGCGGCGACCGGCAGCGTGGCGGCCTCGTAGCCGAAGGGGTGGGCCAGGTCGGTCTTGTTGACGTGGACCATGCCGGTGTTCGCGTGCGCGTGCGGCCAGGTGAGCCGCCCGGTGAAGGTCATCGGCGTACCGCGGCCGCCGGTGGACGGAGCGGCCAGTGTCATGGTGGGCGCGTACTTCACGACGTTCATGCCGAACGTCTGGGTGGCCGGGGCGTAGTGGCCGCCGCCGGAGTAGTCGACGCGGTAGCTCAGCGGACCGGTGGGGGGAGCGATGCCCGAGATCTCGTAGGAACCGAACGGGTCGTACGGGAAGTGCGGCGGTATGAGCGGCGGGTTCGTGACGACTACGCCGTCCGGGTCGGCGGCGTCGTAGCGTGTGATCCGTACGGTGCCCGGAGGCACCGACTCCCCGGCAGCGAGCCGGAGGGACGAGTAGAAGCCTGCCTCGAACGCGTAAGGCTCGCCGGGAGCCAGCCCGGAATTGAACGAGCCCGAGTAGATCGTCACCTGTGCGGTTTCCGGCGCACTGTCTATCTCGAGGGTCGGTGTGCCGGAGGGGTCCATGGCGACTGCGTAGAGCCGGCTCGAGTCCGGTGCCCAGGCAAGGCCGTGTGCGGCCAGGCGCAGCGGAGCGCCCTGGAAGTATGTGTGGTAGGTGCCCTGGCCCGTTTCCGGGAATGTCTGGAACCCGACGTTGCAGGTGCAGCCGGCCATCGTGCCGTCCGGGGCCACCGCGACGGCCTTGCCGGCCACCGGCACGGCGAAGCTTCCGTCCACCGTCAGATCGGAGGTGCGGTACCGGTCGGCGCTGTGGCGCGCCCAGGACGAGACCGCGAGGTGCTGTCCGTCCGCCGTGACGGCGAAGTCGTCCAGATCGGGGACGGGCAGCGTGGTCGCCGCCTGCTGGGCCAGCGCTCCGTCCTCGGCCCGGTACGTGACGAAGGCGGAGGTGTCGCCCGTCTGCGCGCCTGCCACGAGTACGCCGGAGGGCGTCGGTGTCGTCGCCAGTGTCGGCCGGACCGTCCAACTGCCGTGATCCTGCGCCAGGGTGACCGTGCCGGCCGGGTCGACGGATCCTATGCCGCCGGCGTCCGTCGTGCCGTAACCGAACCAGAGGGTGCCCCCGGCGACGGCCAGCGAATCCGGACGGGTGCCCGCCCCCGTGTCGTAGCGAGCCGACTCGGTGAGGTCCTGGGTGCTGATCGCGGTGATCGCGTCCTGGTCCGGGAGCGCCGCGTACAGCACGGACCCGTCGGCGGAGAGGGCCAGGCCGGTGGCCCCCGGCGCGGCGCTGATCGTGGTCGGGTTCCCGCCGTCCAGGTCGGTGACGAGAATGCCGTCGGTGCCAGCGCCACCGCTGATGTACAGGTGTCCGTGCGGAGCGTCCACGACCAGGTGCGCGAAGTGCTCGATGGGCAACGGGATGTTGGACGACGCGTACGCGTCGGCCGCTCCGGGGGCCGTGACGGCCGTCAGCCCCAGGAGCAGCGCCGTGGCGGTCCTTATCGAAAAACGCGTCGCCTTCATGGAAGTCCCCCTGATCCTCAAGATCGCGAGGGGGAACCTAGCATGCGGAAGGCGCCGGCCCGGAGCACGGGGCGACCCTGATGCCTTCGTTCGCCGGCAGTGTCTCCTTGGTGGTGTCGGCGGAGTACCGAGATGTCGCCTGGATCTCGGTGTTGATGTCCTGGCCGAAGAGGGGCTGTCCGGTGTGGACGAGTCGTCGTCGGTGTACGAGGTGTCGGTGAGCGTGACGTCGCTGTGCAGGCCTCTTTCATGAGGGAGTGGGGTTTCGATCCGCATGTCCGAAGGCGCATCACGTCGGCTGGGTGAGGTTCACCGGGTTGCCCTCGGGGTCCTTGATGTGGGCGACGCGCTGTCCCCACGGCATGTCGTTGGGGCCGCCGCCGGTCGAGCCGCCCAGCGCCTCCACCCGGCCGAGCGTCTCGTCGACGTCGTCGACAGCGATGCTCAGCAGCATCCGCGGTGCCGCCCCGGCCTCCGGGTCCGCCTTGGCCACCAGCCCGAGGTCGGAGTCCCCGATGCGCAGGCCGACGTAGAAGGCCGGGCCTTCCTCCGGCACCCGGAAGATCTGCTCGGCGCCGAACAGTTCCGTATAGAAGCCGAGCAGGACGTCGAGGTCGGCAGTCAGGATGACGGGCTGGATGGTGGACATGGCACTCCTGTCGAGAACGGTCGCGTCGCCGGGCAGACCGTTCGAGGACGTCGAACTCATCGGTTCCCTCGCGCCACAGGGATTCCACAATTTCGCTCCCTGCGGTCCGCCGGTGGATGCCCGATCCCAGGAGGACGCGTAGTCATGCCTTCCAAGGCCTGCACCGAGGCGTCCCGGGTCAGGTGATGCGGTGTCCTCCGTCGACGTGCAGGACGGTTCCGGTGATGAAGCCGTTGTGCATCACCGACGAGAACGCCTGGGCGATGTCCTCGGGGGTGCCGATACGACGCGCCGGCAGCCGCTCGGCCATCGCGGCGAAGGCCGCCTTCTTGTCCATGCCGAGCTGGTCCCAGAGGGCGGTGTCCACCCAGCCGGGAGAGACCACGTTGACCCGCACCGGTGCCAGCTCGATCGCCAGCCCGTAAGCCAGCGAGGCGAGGGCGCCGTTGGCCGCGGCCATGATCGTGTTCGACCCGTTCGGCCGGTACGCGTTGATGCCCGAGGTGTACGTGATCGAGCCGGTGACCCGCCCGCTCGCGTACTTGCCGACCAGCCAGGCACCCAGCAGCTTGGTGTCGACGACGGACCGGGCGGCCTCGGTGGCGAGGTCGGCGGTCCGGCCGTACACGCCGGTCGCGTCGGCCGCGGTGACCACGACGTGATCCACCCGCTCCACCCGGGCGAACAGTGCGGCCACGTCCTCCTCCCGTGCCATGTCGGCCACGGCGGTGCTGATCTTCCCGGGCCCGGAACGCTCCAGTTGCGTTCGAGCCGTCGTCAGCCGGTCCGCGGTCCGGCCGACGATCGTCACATCCATGCCCTCGGCGAGCAGGGTCCGGGCCAGGGCGAGGCCCATGCCGGAGCCGCCACCGATGATGATCGCTTCAGTCATGATCCGAGACTGCACCGCAGGACCGGTCCCGGGGCAGGCCGCGTGCTTCCTAGGTGCGGCACGGCCACCCAGGAGCGGGCCGACCGTGGGAAACTCGACGCCGTGAACGCGATGGCCAACTTCCTTCGGATCCGGCGGGGCCGGATCGGCCCGGCCGAGGTCGGGCTGCCCACCGGGCCGGGCGCCCGGCGCACCCCCGGGCTGCGGCGCGAGGAACTGGCCGCGCTGGCCGGCGTGAGCGTGGACTACTACATCCGGATCGAGCAGGGCCGCGAGACCGCGCCAAGCGACGCGGTACTGAGCGCACTGGCCCGGGCACTGCGCCTCAGCGCCGACGAGCACGCCCACCTGCTCGGGCTTGCCGACCAGGTCGCCGGGCGGACACCGCGCCGTCGCCCCGCGGACCCGCGCCCGGCCGGCCCCGGCCTGCGGCTGCTGCTGGAGTCGGTCCGGCCCAGCCCGGCCTACGTGCTCGACGACGTCAACGACGTACTCGCCGCCAATCCCGAAGGCCTTGCCCTGATGCCCGGGCTCGGCGACTGGCCGTCGGCACAGCGCAACACGATCCGGTACACCTTCCTGCACGCGAGCGCGCGGACCCTGTTCGCCGACTGGGACCGGGTGGCCCGCAACTGCGTCGCGCACCTGCACACCGCCGAACTGAGCGCGCCCGGGCGCACCGCCGCGCTGGTCGACGAACTGTCCGCGGCCAGCAGCGAGTTCGCCGCTCTGTGGCGTCGGCACGAGGTGTGGGTCAAGCGCGCGGGAGAGACCGCGTTCCACCATCCGGCGATCGGCCGGATCACCCTCGCCAACGAGGTGCTCACCGCTGCGGGTGACGGCCAACGCATCCTGCTCTACCAGGCCCCGCCCGGAACGGCCGAGCACGACGCCCTGGTCCTGCTGGCCATGACCACCGGGAACGCCTACCGGCCCGCACCATGAGGTGAGCGCACGACGGTGACCGCCGCCCGGCGCCGTTTTGCCGGACCGGCAACAGTACTGGCCGAGTCGCGACCCGATGGGCGACGGTGGGCCGGTGACCGACGACATCGCAACCGAATCACCCGTGTCCGACCTCCCCTCCCCCGCCGACGGGTACCTCGGAGACCCGGCCGTACAGGCCGAGTGGGACAACCGCTACACCGACCGGCACCAACTGTGGAGCGGGCAGCCCAACGGTGCGCTGCTGGCCGAGGTCGCCGGGCTCGCACCCGGGCGCGTGCTCGACGTCGGCTGCGGCGAGGGCGCGGACGCCATCTGGCTCGCGCGCGCCGGCTGGGACGTGACCGCGCTGGAGGTCTCGGGCGTGGCGTTGGCGCGGGCGGCGGGCCACGCGCGGGACGCCGGCGTCACCGTTCGCTGGATCCACGCCGAACTCACCCGTTCGACGCTCCCGCCGGCCTCCTTCGACCTGGTCTCGGCGCAGTACCCGGCCCTGCTGCGCACCCCCGACGCCGCCGCCGAGCGTGCCCTGCTCGCGGCCGTCGCGCCCGGCGGCCTGCTGCTGCTCGTCCACCACGCGGGGATGGAGAACCAGCAGGCCAACGACAGCGGCTTCGACCCGGCCGACTACGTCTGGCCCTCGATGGTCGCCGAACTGCTCACCGACGACTGGGAGATCGAGGTCGACGAGCAGCGGCCGCGCGTCGCCCCCGACGGCGGCGCCGGCGCGCACCACACCGACGACGTGGTGCTGCGCGTACGCCGCCTCCGCTGAGGACTCCTGACCCCGGGATGCCGGGGTCAGGGCGTCAGGTAGGAGTGGAAGACGTGCTCCGGGTCGTACGCGGCCTTCAGCTGCCGCAGTCGCTCCCAGTCGGCCGGGGTGTACGAGCGGCGGGCCCGGGAGGGATCGGCGGTGAGGTCGGTCTCGGCGATGTAGTGGCCGGTTCCGTACGGCTCGACGCTGCGCATGGTGTCCTGCAGCCAGCGCATGTTGTCGGCGTCCGCGGCGGGGTCGTCCCAGATCGCGAAGGGGGCGAGATAGGTCTCGCCCAGGATCGAGAAGGCCATGTCCTCGGCGAGGGTGCGGTCACGCGAGGCGGGCCGCAGGGGCGCGAGGACCAGTGACTGCTCGGACGGGGCTGCGGCGACCGAGGCGGCGAGGGCGGGCAGCAGGGTGGTGTACCCGGTGTCCGACCACAGGGTGTCCACGGCGTTGCGGTGGCCCTGTTGCCAGGAGGAGGACGCCGTTTCGTACAGGCCCTCGAAGGTCGTGGGCCGGTCGACCCTCCGGTACAGGGCGCGGTCGGCCAGGGGGCAGTCCCGCAGCGGCTCCAGGCAGCGGGCGGCCTCCTGTGGCGTGCGGGCGAAGGCGGTGCCCGTGAAGCCGATCGTCTTGGGCCTCGGGCTCGCCGTCGTCACCTCCGGGGAGACGGTCGCGAGCATGAAGGAAGCTTCGACGTTCGCCGGGAGCCGCTCGGCGGCGTCGGTGGCCCAGCGGGTCACGGGCTCGACCTCGGTCAGCGGGAAGACGTACGAGGTCTCGGCGATCGCGGTCGGGCAGTCGTACAGCGAAACCTGGAAGCGGGTGGCGACGCCGAAGAAGCCGGGCCCGGCGCCACGGGCGGCCCAGAACAGGTCAGGGTTCTCCGCGCTGTCGCAGGTGAGGGTGGTGCCGTCGGCGGTGACCACCTCGACGGCCCGCACGCTGGCGGCCGCCGGGCCGAGTGCACCCGAGTTCCAGCCGAGGCCGCCGCTGAGCAGATAGCCGCCGAGGGCGACGGGTCCGCAGTGCCCGGCCGGGAAGGCAAGGCCGTACGGGGTGAGCGCGGCGACGAACTCACGTCCGCTCAGCCCGGGTTGGACGGTGGCGGTGCGCGAGGTCGGATCTATCGCGCATGCGTCGAGTGCGGAGAGGTCGATGAGCATGCCGTCGTCGCGCAGCGGTGAGCCGCACCAGCTGTGTCCGTGGGAGCGCAGCGCGATCCGGTGCCCTTCGGAGCGGGCCAGCCGGACGGCGGCCGGGACGTCGCGTTCGGAGGCGACGCGGACGATCAGGTCGGGGAAGCGCTGCGGCTTGAGGCCGTTCCAGAGCATGGCCGACCAGGTGTCGTGGTAGGCGGCGTCGCCGCGTCGGACGACGTCTCCCTCCATCTCTTCGGTCTTTCCGCTCATGGCGAGTCTTCAGCCACTGGTGAGCCCGAAGGTACGGAACACTCGAGAACCCACGCCTGGCAGTCTAATTCACCAGCAGATTTCTGGACAAAAAAGCAAAGCGATCAAAGGCTCCCCCACTCCTGTCCCGCCCGGGTCAACTGCTCCCACACGGCCGCGAGAACCGGATTCGCCGGAGCGTCCCGCCGGGACGCCAGATACAGGGTGTTCAACGGTTCAACCACCGGCCGGTGCATCAGCGCCACCTCGCCCGCGGCCAGCGCGGGGGCGACGAGATAGCGGGGCAGGACCGAGATCCCCATGCCTGAGGCCACCGCGGCCAGCACGGCACGCAGGTCCGGGACGACGACCGCGACCTGATTGGGCGGCCGCCGCCCGAACTCGGTGCGCCAGTACCGCCGGACGATCGGAAGCTCCTCCGAGTAGGCCACCAGCGGCAGATGGGACAGCGCGGCGACCGGGTCGTCGGACAGCCGCTCCGCGTCGACGGCATGCGCCAGTGCGGGCGGTCCCACCAGCAGGAACTCCTCGTCCACCAGCGTCGTCACCAGCAGATCCTCGCGCTGCGGGCGGATCGCGGAGACCACCAGGTCGAGCCGCGCGACGGCCAGCTCCGACAGCAGTTCCTCGGCGAGCCCCAACGCCACCCGGATCCGCAGCCCCCGGGCGGACAACGGCGCCAGAGCGGGAAGCACCTGAAGCGACATCAGCTCGGCCGCGCCACCGAGCCGGACCGTCCCGGCCAGGGCACCCGGCCCCCGCGAGGGTTCGAGGGCGGTGCGCAGCCCGTCGACATGCGCACCGATGCGAGCGGCCAGCACCGCGGCACGGGGCGTCGGCTGCGCCCCCTTGCTCGAACGTACGAACAGCGACTCCCCCAGCTGCTCCTCGAGACGTGCCAGCTGACCGGTGACCGCCGGCTGGCTCACCCCCAGCCGCGCGGCCGCCGCGGACAGCGATCCGGTGCGGTAGATCTCGAGAAACGTCGCCAGCAGGTCCAGCCCGGGCAAGGCGACTCCTTCCATCACTGAACCTATGGAAAGCACCCTTCTTCCGCATTCTAGCGGTGGATGCGACGTGCCGACCGCGTCCCCTGTCGCCCAGTGCTGGCGGCCCACAGTCGCAAGAAGCGCGCAACCCCGGACCATCACATTCCTTATGGGTCAGGTGAGGCATGGGGGCATGGCCGTGATGAATCCTGCCGTTGTCCCCCTACGTTCACCACCTTCACCACGGCGTTCACCGCGTGGTCTACAGAGAAGAGCAGGCATTCCATGTCGAAGATCCTGATGATCGTCTCGGCCGCCGACAGCTTGGAGCTCGCCGACGGATCCAGCCACCCCACCGGCTTCTGGGCAGAAGAGGTCGCGGCCTCCCACCGGGCGCTGCTCGCCGCCGGAGCGCAGGTGGACATCGCCACCCCCGGGAACGTGCGCCCCACGGTCGACGCGCTCAGCCTCGACGCCCGCGGCGGAGTGTCCGAGGCCGACGCCCAGGAGTTCCGCGCCTACCTCGACGGCATCTCCGAGCAGCTCTCCCACCCGCTCGCGCTGTCGGAGGTGGAGCCGGCGGACTACGACGCGCTCTACATCCCCGGCGGTCACGCGCCCATGGCCGACCTCGCCCACGACGCGGATCTCGGGCGGCTCCTGAAGGAGGCCGACGCCCGGGGCACGGTCGTCGCCGCTCTGTGCCACGGTGTCGCCGCCCTGCTCAGTGCCACGACCCCGGACGGTGACTTCGCGTTCGCCGGCCGCACGCTGACCGCGTTCTCCGACGCGGAGGAGAACCAGGGAGGCCTGGGCGAGAACACGCCCTACTTCCTGGAGAGTCTGCTGCGTGAGCGCGGCGCCGTGGTCGAGACCGGGGCGCCGTGGAGCGACACCGTCGTCGTGGACGGCAACCTCGTCACCGGCCAGAACCCGCAGTCCAGCGTCACCACGGCCGAGGCCACGCTGAAGGCGCTCGCCGGCCGCTGAGCCGTACAGGGGTGGGTGCGCTCACAACGCGGCGGGGCATCGACCGGCCTCGCCGCCACGGCTGGAACGCACCCGCCCCGCCCGGCGAAGGCCGGACGTGACGTTCAGGCTCCGGCCTGCAGCCGGAGGCCCGTCAGCGTCAGTTCCAGGGCGGAGCGGAACTGGTCGACGTCGTCGTGGCCGTCGAACTCGTCGACGATCTCGCGCACGAACGGGAACTCCTCGGGGTCGAGCTCCCGCCAGGTCTGGGCGAAGCGGCCGAGGTACTCCTCGCGGCTCACGGCGCCGTCGAGGATCTCCTCGGGCGGTTCCTGCCCCATGTCGACGGCGGAGCCGATGACGACGCCCACGATCGCGGACACGGCGTGGAAGCGCTGCCGCGCGGTGAGTTCCAGGCGAAGGGTCTGCCGGCCGAGCTTCTCGTACAGGCGCAGGGAGTTGCCCTGGACGTCGGTGTTGCGCATGAAGTAGGCGCCCAGCCAGGGGCGGTGCACGATCGCGTCGAACAGCAGCAGGGCCATCGTGCGCAGGTCGTCGATCGGGTCGTCGCTGCCCGGAAGGTCTTCGATGTCGGCCAGAATCGCGCCCACCACGTGGTCGGTGGCGCGGTCGAGCAGTTCCTCCTTGCTCGCCACGTACCAGTAGATGCTGGCGACGCCGCCGCCGAGGCGCTGGGCGAGCGCCCGGAAGGTCAGTGCGGGCGCCCCGGCCTCGTCGAGCAGGGCCACCGCCTCGGTGAGCACGGACTCCATCGAGTGCGAAGCCCGTCGACGTCCTCCGCCCGAGCGGGTCTGCAGGCGTGTCATGGCTGCCTTTCCACCGTTCTCTTCCACCGTTCTTGCGTCGTACCGAACGCTGTTCTATCGTATCGCATCGTACGCTGTTCGATAACCGTACGTCGTTCGATGAAACGGGATGAAGAGGACTGATTGCCATGACCACCGCCACGCTGCAAACCCCGTCGACACGCACCTATCCGTCCCTACGCGCGGCGTGGATTCCCCTGGCTGCCCTCTGCCTGGCCTTCTTCGTCGAGATGGTCGACAACACGCTGCTGTCGATCGCACTGCCCACGATCGGCCGTGACCTCGGCGGCGGGACGACCGCGCTGCAATGGGTCACCGGGGCGTACTCGCTGACCTTCGGCGGGCTGCTGCTGACCGCAGGGTCGATGGCCGACCGGCTCGGCCGCCGTCGGGTGCTGCTGGCCGGACTCGCCATGTTCGGCGCGGTGAGCCTGTGTGTCGTCCTCGTCTCCACGACGGGCGAGCTCATAGCCCTGCGGGCGGTACTCGGCATCGCCGCCGCGGCGATGGCCCCGATCACGAACTCACTGGTCTTCCGACTGTTCGACGACGCAGCCCTGCGGATGCGCGCCATGACGGTGATGATCATCGTCGGCATGTCCGGCTTCGTCCTCGGACCGCTGCTGGGCGGTACCGCGCTGGCCCATGTCGGGTGGGAGTGGCTGCTGCTCGTCAACGCCCCGATCGCGCTGATCGCGTGCGTCGGCGTCCGGCTCGGCGTCCCGGCCGACCGGCCGGAGGACCTGACCAAGGACGCGCTCGACATCCCGGGCGCCGCGCTGAGCGTCAGCGCCATCGGGCTCGCCTGCTACTCGCTGACCAGCGGTGTCGAGCACGGCTGGCTCTCCACGGCCACCCTCACGTCGATCGTGGGCGCCGTCGCGGCCGCGGTCGCGTTCATCCGGCACGAGCGCCGCAGCGCGGCACCCATGCTGGATCTGCGCCTCTTCTCCAACGGCACCGTCCGCGGCGCCGCCCTCGCCCAGATCGGGACGTCCATCGCGATGGCCAGCGTGATGTTCGGGCTGATCCTGCACTTCCAGTACGCCTACGGCTGGAGCCCGGTGCGGGCCGGCCTGGCCAATCTGCCGATCATCGTGACGATGCTCGCCGCGACTCCGCTGTCCGAGTGGCTCGCGCGCCGGTTCGGCCACCGCATCGCCTGCCTGGTGGGCGCGGCCTGCCTGGCCGGCTCGCTGGCCGGCCTCGCCTGGGGCGTCGACCACGGGTACGCGGCCATCGCCGTCTGCATGGTGTTCATGACCGTCGGACTGCGTACCGTGATGACGATCTGCGCGGTCGCGCTAGTCGACGCGATGCCGAGCAACCGCACCTCCATCGCCGCCGCCCTCAACGACACCGCGCAGGAGGTCGGCTCCAGCGTCGGTACCGCCGTCGTCGGCACCCTGATCGCCGCACTGGTCACCACCCAGCTCCCCGCCGGCACCTGGAGCGGCGACCTCGTCGCGTCGTTCTTCCACGGCGAACGGATCACCTACGCCCTGCTCGCGGTCGTCGTCGGCCTGATCGCGGCCGGCGGTGCGCTGAGTCTCACCGACTCCCACAGCGTCGAGGAGCACCCCGCCGAGGAATCCGCCTGACGGCAGAGCCGGACGACGGCGACACGGCAGCGTCGTGCAGCGGTGGCGGAGTCGGCCCGGATCAC
>NZ_JBEOWS010000099.1:0-26577 GCF_040296125.1 Streptomyces sp. NPDC002265
GACCTTGGTGGCGATCACCGCGCGGTCGCGTCGGCCGGCCAGGGCCCGGCCGACGAGTTCCTCGTTGGTGTAGGGACCGTAGACATCGGCGGTGTCGATCAGGGTCATGCCCAGGTCGAGGGCCTTATGCATGACGTAGACGGAGGTGGCTTCGTCACGCGGAGTGGCCATGTCGTAGGCGAAGCTCATTCCCATGGCACCCAGGCCGATGACGCCGACCTGCGGTCCCTGGGTGCCCAGGGTGGTGTTACGCATGTTGTGTTCCGCCTTCGTAGCGGGTGGGGGCTGCTCACAGCCCGTGAACGGGAAGCCGCCGGGACTCAATGGCCCCCTGCGACTCGAACCACCCTGACGCGCCCAGGCATGACTGGGCAGGCCGGGCGGTGCCCGGGAGCGGCGTTCCAGGGAGCAGCACGGCCCCCCAACAGCCACTCCACCCCGCTCATCGAACTGTAAAACTGGATGTATGACCCCTGACCAGCACAGCAACGACCTGGCGGGGTTCCTGCGTGCCCGCCGCACCCAGCTCAGCCCCGAACAGGTCGGCCTGCCTGCCGGCCCGGGACTGCGCCGCACCCCGGGACTGCGCCGCGAGGAGCTGGCCACCCTCGCCGGAGTCAGCATCGATTACTACACCCGCCTGGAGCGCGGCAAGGAGACCCGTCCCAGCCCCGCCGTCGTCGACTCCCTCGCCCGGGCACTGCACCTGCAGGAGGACGAGCAAGAGCACCTGCGCCGACTCGCCGCCCGCGCTGCCCGCAACGCCCCCGAGCCGCCCATCGCGCCCAGCCGCGCGGTACGGCCCGGTGTCAGGCTGTTGCTGGAGAGCCTGCGGCCGGGCCCGGCCTACGTCCTCAGCCGCACCCTGGATGTACTCGCCGCCAACCCCGGCGGCCTGCACCTGTACGCGGGCATGGAAAGCTGGCCGGCCAAACAGCGCAACCTCGCCCGCTACTACTTCCTCCACCCAGCCGCACGCGAAGTGTTCCCCGAGTGGGAGACCCGCATCCGTGGATGCGTCGCCCGCCTGCGGGCCCTGGCCGGCACCGACCCTGATGCCCCGGACCTCGCCCAGCTCCTCGGCGAACTCCTGCTGAAGAGCGAAGATTTCGCCCGCCTGTGGGAGCGCTACGACGTCCGCCCCCACCGCCCAGGCACAAAACACTTCCACCACCCCCAGGTCGGCGACCTCACCCTGGGCTACCAGACCATGCAGCTCGAGGACACCCCCGGCCACCGCCTCGTCGCCTACTACGCCGACCCCACGGGCCCAGATCACGACGCCATGGTCCTCCTCGACATGCTCGGCACCCCCGCACCCGAAACCGTCGACCGCGACACCGATGCCGACGTGCGGAACCAGGAACACTGAGGGAGCGGCTCGCCGTTCCCTCGCAGGCCGGTCCCGGAACGCACACGCGGATAGGCCGGCGCCCGCCCGGCACCTTTCGGTCCGACGGCGAAGTCCGGCACTGGAACACTCCGCCTGTGCTCCATACGACCGCGACCACCTCGGACGAGGCCGGTGGCCGGCTCGTAGAGGACGACGATTTGCAGCCCGCTGACCACCGGCATGCGCATACCGAGGCGCCGCTTCACGGCCCCGAAGCGGGCGGCGGACTTCGTCAGAGCATCGGAGGGGCCGAAACGCTCCACCATTCCGCTCGAAGGCTGAAGCGCGCTGGCGACCGGGCTGGTTGAGGATGCGGAGCCCAGGCCCTGGCGCATCGGATCTCGCTCTCGGCGTTGGCGCTGTTCACCCGCAGCCCACAGCTCGCAGTCGACGGTCGTGGTGCCACGCTGGTTCCTCACGGCGGAGGGATTGTGGACGGGGTCGACGTGCAGGCTGAACGCGACCCGCCGCAGAGGGGTTCCGGACTCCCCCTGCGGCGGGTCGCCGTAGCTGCCGCCGGGGCAAGCACGTGGCCTTCGCCGTCAAGCGTGCCGAAGGTCGCACCTGCCCAGTCGGTTTGCGACAGGATTCAGCTGGCGCGCAGCGGAGCGAGGGCCTTGGACCACGCTACGACCTGGTCCAGGGTCGTGACGAGCGCGTCACGGTGCACGTCGGCCGGCTTGAAGGCGGTGAAGTTCTCGAAGTCGGTGAACAGGGAGAGGGTCACCTGGGAACGGACATCGGCCATCTGCATCTCGGCCGCGATGCCGCGCAGGTGCTCCACGGCGCGGGCACCGCCGGCCGAGCCGTAGCTGACGAAGCCCACGGCCTTGTTGTTCCATTCGGCGTAGATGAAGTCGATGGCGTTCTTCAGCGCACCCGGCATCGAACGGTTGTACTCGCCGGTGACGATGACGAAGCCGTCCAGGGAAGCGATCTTCTCGGCCCAGGCCTTGGTGTGGGGCTGGGTGTAGATGCCGAACGTCGCCGGATAGGCCTCGTCCAGGACGGGCAGCTTGTAGTCCAGCAGATCGACGATCTCGAACTCTGCGTCGGTGCGCTGGGCGGCGGACTCGTGGACCCAGTGGGCGACGGCCTCCGCGTTACGGCCGGGCCTGGTGCTGCCGACGATTATTCCGATCTTGGTCATGTTTGACCCTTTGCATACGTGAGAGCGGTGTGGGTTCACGTTCGCTCGGCGAACGGGAAGCCGCCGGGACGATGATCCCCGGCGGCTCTGTCACCCTCGCGCGCCCCGGCATGACATGGCAGGCCGGACGGTTCCCGGGCACAGCGTTCCGGGGCGCGGCACACCCCCCACGCCACCCATCCCACTCGCGGCAACCTCACGTCCACCACGCTGCGACCTTGGCCGCCCGTTGACTCCGGCGCTCGTGCACGAGGTCCGTCCGGTGTGAAGACCGGACAGAAACGCCCAGCAGGAGCAGAACGACAGCGTCCGCCCCCATCTCCTGTGCTTGAGTCCGGTCGCCTGCGTCACCCAAGGCCTGGCGGCCCAGCAGGAAGATCTTCGTTCTCGGTGCAGCGGCGACGCACATCATCCGACTTCTGGTGCTGGGCTGACCGCGTCTGACAAATGATCATCTGGCTCGCGGAGCCTTACTGTCCGCAGCCTGAAGGCCCAGCAGGTCGTTCGCGGCGGCCGGACCCGTTGCTCCCCTGCTTTGGGAATCGGGTTTCGGCTGCTGGCAGGATGGCCGGATGGACGACGACACCGCCCCCACCCGGGTCGACGAGGTCAGCCTTCGTGCCGCCAGTTCGCCGGCGGTGAGCGAGGCGCTTATGCGGCTCGCCGCAGCAGCCCGTCACGACACCGCAGAGTTCGAGCAGGCTCTGTTTGGCCTGGCGCTGGTGTGCGCGGAGGCACCTGTTGAGGCCCTAGAACTACTCGTCGCGGCTACGGCGGCACAAGATGCGATGGTGCGGCGCGCAGGGATCGAGGGCCTCGGCATCTTCGGCCTCGACGCCGTGGCGCACGCGCCGATCATCGCCGCCGCGCTCTGTGACCCGGATCCCGATGTGCGGGCGGCAGCGCATGTCTCTCTCAAGTCCGTACTCAGGCGGAACGAGCCTGACCAGGAACTTCGCACTGCCGTTCGCCGGGCAGTCGAGCAGGTCGAGCAACGGCCGCCGGGAGACGATAAGTGATCATCGCGCTAGGTCGCGTCCTTTAGATCACCTTGCAGTGAAACCCCACTGCGGTGTGAGAAGTCCTTCGCCTAGCCTCTGACCTCATGAACCCCACCGCGCCACGACCACTGACCGAGGCTGAGGTAGCCGAAGCTGAAGCCCAGCTCGGAGTCGGTTTCCCTCACGAGTACCGTCGTTACTTGTTGCGGGTGAGCGCTGGTGGGGCTGTGGCACAGCTTGAGAAGACGGAGAACGGCTGGTGGTGGGCAGGTAACAGCACGAGGCGGCGCGACCTGCTGTCCCTGCCTTTCCCCCATCCCGAGTCCTACGAGGACGCCGATGACGAGCTTTATCTGCGTCTGCCTCAGGTTGAAAACTACCCGGACGAGGACGCGTTCTCGGAGGCCATGAGTGCCTGGAACGCCGAGTGCTGGGAGTTCGACGAGCGGAAGACGGCGGGGTCCGTGATCGCGAAGGAGCATGGCTGTGGATTTGCCACGTTGCTGGTCATCACGGGCCCTCTCACTGGCACACTGTGGTGGGATGGACGGGCCACCTGCGATCTGATCGTCCCGCTGTCCCTCGACCACTCTGGCGGCGCACGGCCGGTGACTTTCGGCGAGTGGCTGGGGCGTGATTCCTGGGAGCTGCTGCCGCCCGGCTGGGGATGAGGCCCGGCGTCATCGTGGGGGCCAGAGGAAGATTCCTGCGATGTGCAGCGCGGCGCGGAAGACCGTGGCGGCCTTCTCGTAGCGAGTGGCAAGGCCACGCCACTGTTTGATCCGGTTGATGCACCGCTCGACGGTGTTGCGCCGCTTGTAGGCGTCGCGGTCAAAGCCGGGTGGCCGGCCAGCGTTGCGTCCCTTGCGTTTGCGGTTGGCAATCTGGTCAGCAGGTTCGGGGATGACCGCGCGGATACAGCGTCGGCGAAGGTGGTCACGGATGGCCCGGGACGAATAGGCCTCGTCCGCCAACACGACGTTGGGCCGGGTCCTGGGTCGGCCGACTCGGCGTGGCACCCGAATGCTGGCCATGACCTGGTCGAACGCAGGCGCGTCTCCTGCCTGGCCGGGCGTGAGGTGAAAGCACAGGGACCGGCACCGGTTGTCTGCGGCCAGATGGATCTTCGTCGTCAGTCCGCCGCGGGAGCCGCCGATGGCATGGTCGACCGGTTCGTCGGCCGGAGCCCCCTTTTCGGGCCCGGCAGCGTGCTGGTGGGCGCCGACGATGGTGGAGTCCACCGCGACGATCCAGGCCAGGTCGCCTTCCGCGTCTGCCTGGGCGAGCAGGGTCGAGAACATCCGCTTCCAGATGCCGTCGATGGCCCCGTACCGAAGTCGCGTGTAGACGTCCTTCCAGGAGCCGTACTCGGGCGGCGGATGCACCCATTGCGAGCCGGTCTGGAACTTCCATGCGATCGCGTCGATCACCTGCCGGTGATCTCGTCACCGCCCACCACGCGTCGGAGTCCGGTCCGATAGCAACGGCTCGATCCGCGCCCACTGCACGTCGGTTGACGGCACACCCGGATCAACGAACCCATGATCTGAAAGAGACGGCCTAGTTCGCGAAGCCAGAGCATCAGGCAGGCCAAGAGGGCTCCGGCCCGGTAGCGGTCGGCGAGCTTCTCGAAGCGGGTGGCGATCGCGCAGAACTGCTTGAGGCGGGCGAAGCATCGTTCAACTACGTTGCGGGCACGGCAGACCACCCTCTTGAAGGGGGGTGGTCTGCCACCCAGGGATCCACGTCGGCGGCGGTTGGCTTCTTGGTCGCGGCGCTCGGGGATCGTGGCGGCGATGCCACGGCGCCGCAGTAGGTGGCGGATCGCTCTGCTGGAGTAGGCCTTGTCGCCCAACACACGGTGCGGTGTCGTGCGCGGGCGGCCTGTGCCGGCGCGCGCGATCCGGATGCCGTCGAGGACCTGGCCGAACGTGTTGGCGTCGTTGACGTTGCCCGGGGTAAGCGCAATCGGCAGGGGCAGGCCACGGCCGTCGACGGCGAGGTGGACTTTGGTGGTCAGCCCGCCTCGGGACCGGCCCAGAGCCTGGTACGCCTGCGAGCGGCCCGGATCCTCCAGTTCGTCCTTGTCCGCGACCCCATATTTCGGGCGCCGGCCGCGTGTTGCTGGGCCCGGTTGATCGTGGAGTCGACGGCGACGGTCCACTCGACCCGGCCCGCCGCGTCATCCCTAACTTGGACATGTTCGAGGAGCCTCGCCCAGGTCGCGTCCGATTCCCAGCGGGCGAACCGCTCGTAGACGGTCTGCCATGGCCCGTACCGTTCCGGGAGGTCCCGCCACCAGGGAGCCCCGGTCCGCAGCCGCCACAGCATCCCGTTGACCCACCTGCCGGTGGTCACGCCATGGTCGACCACGCCCATCCACCTGCGGCAACAGGGGTTCTATCCGCTCCCACGCCGCGTCCGTCAACTCGCCTCAACCTGCCACAAGATCAATCATCAGACAGGCCCCAGCGGGCCCTGCTGTCGAACGATCCAAACGACCAGCCCGGTGGGCCAACGGCTACGAGCACCCCCTGGTCATGTCCTGAACCGCTTGGAGTTCATCGTTTGAGGACTTCCAGGAGCCGGTCGGCCAGAACCCCGGCGGAGTGGGGGTTCTGGCCGGTGACCAGGTTGCGGTCCTCGACCATGTAGGGCTCCCAGATCGGGCCCCGGCTGTACTCGACGCCGATCTGCTCCTTGAGGGCCGTCTCCAGCAGCCACGTCGCCCGGGGGGCCAGTCCGACGGCTTCCTCCTCCTCGTTGGTGAAGCCGGTGACCCGGTAGCCCTTGAAGGGCGATTCGCCGTGGATGCGGGTGGCCAGCAGCGAGGCGGGAGCATGGCACACGATGAAGAGCGGTTTACCGGAGGCGAGTTGCGCCGTCAGCAGTCGGCCGGTGTCGGCGTCCCAGGCCAGGTCCGCCATCGGGCCGTGGCCGCCCGGCAGGTACACCGCGTCGTAGTCCTCCAGCCGGACGTCCGACAGCGCCAGCGGCCGCCGCATCACCTCCGCGGAACGGATGATCTCCTCCAGCTCCAGGGCGCCGTCCTCACCACCCGCCATGGAGGGGCGCAGGCTCATCATGTCGACGTTCGGGACGACACCGCCCGGCGTCGCCACGACCACTGTGTGGCCGGCTTCCGTGACCTTCTTGTACGGCACCGCAAACTCCTCGGCCCAGTACCCGGTCGCATACCGGGTGCCGTCCTTGAGCACCCAGTACGTCGCACCGCTCACGATGAAAAGCACCGTCGCCATCGGGCCCACCTTCCGGCCTCGTACATGCGATCCCTGCCAAAATCGTAGGCACAAGGCGAGACCGTCGCATGTGGGGAATGCGGCGGCCACGGAACGGGCCCGCCGGGCGCGTCTTCGTCCCGAAGCGAAAGTCCCGCGTTCGGGTGTACGTGTCTGCGTTGCTGGCTAGCGTGATTGTCGTCTACCTGCCGTATGACGAGAGGACTGATGGTGCTCGAGTTGGAAACGGGAGTTCGCCGGTGATCCGGGAAGGGGCCGTTCGTGAGGAGCGGGTCCGTGAAGCGGCCTGAATGTGTTGCTGTCATCGGAGTGGGCGTCATCGGGGCGAGTGTGGGCTGGAACCTGTCCCGGCACGGCGTCGAGGTGGTCTTCATCGACGCAGGCCAGCCGGGCGAAGGCGTCACCAACTGGTCTTTCTCGTGGGTCAACGCGAGCAACAAGACCGCGCGCAAGTCCTACTTCGACCTGAACGTCGCTGCCATGGCAGCCCACCGTGAGCTTGCCGGGATCATCGGGCCGGACTCGTGGTGGTATCCCAGCGGCCACCTGCGCTGGGCAGACGATCCCGCAGCGGAAGCGAAGTTCCTGGAGACAGCCGAACTGCTGACCGGCTGGGACTACCGGGTCGAGATGTACACAGGGGCCGAGGTCCGCAGCCGCCTCGAACCTGCTCTCACGATGCCCGACGATGTACCGGTCTTGTTCTACCCCGACGAGGCCTGGGTGCACGGGCGCCATCTTGTCGGCCGCCTGGTCGGCCAATCCGTTGCATCCGGCGCGGAGCTCCGGTCCGGAAACGCGGTATGCGACATCGGCACCGGTGCCGATGGAAGCACCCGGTCAGTTGCCCTGTCCGATGGCAGCCGTCTCGACGTCGACATCGTCGTCAACGCGGCAGGACCCAGCGCCTCCCACGTCGCAAGGCTCGTCGCACGGCACTTGCCGATGCGCCGGGAACCCGGCATCGTCACCCGGCTCGACTGTGCTCAGGTCCCCGTTCACCGGGCCATGCACGCACCTCACATCGAGATCCGTCCTGACGGAGACACCTCGGTCGTCCTCCACAGCCGCGAGATCGACGCACTCATCGACACAGGCGAAGATCCAGGCCAACTCGCCCGGCTGCTCCACGAATCGGCGCGTCACGTCGTCCCCGAGCTCGGCAACTCCCGCATCGCAGAGACACGAGTCGTCGACCGGCCCATCCCTGCCGACGGATGGCCCTCGGTGGGAGCGGTACCGTCCGTGCCGGGCTACTACGAGGCCGTTTCCCACAGTGGGATCACGCTTGGGCCGGTGATCGGCCGACTGCTGGCTTCGGAGATCCTCAGCGGGAAGAGAGACGAACTGCTCACAGACTTCCGCCCCGAGCGGTTCTCCTCGTGACAGCCCGGGGCCACCACGGCCGCACCCAGGCAGGTGCGCCCCGCGCGAACCCGGGCACCGTCGGTGCGACGACGATGAGATGGATAGTAGTCAGGCAGGCGCCGCCATCACGGTCGCGGCGGTCGCCCCCTGCGACATGCTGCGCTTCGCCCCCCGCCACCCGGACGATCCCTGAAGCGGCGGCCGATCCCGGCCCGGGGCCGGACCGGTACCTCACCCACGGTCAGCGGGAAAGGGGCCGCCGTACCGCTCCTGAACAACAGCCCCGTCCTCTACACGGGCTGGCTCGAGCGCTGCTGGAACACCCACCGACACGGCTCCTCCCGCAAGGTGATCGTTCAGGCGCACTGGCCGACGCCCACCCCCAGGCAGCCGCCCACGCCCTAGACACATTCGGAGCCGCCCGCCGCTGGATCACTGGAAGCCGTCACTGCTGCACACTGCGCCCCGGCCCCCAGCTTCCAGTCCACGCAGGACACCCCTCTCGGACAGTCGCCTCGTCCCCTGGCAGAGGGCCGGTCGTCGCGCCGACCGCCCACGTGACGCACCTGGCGTCACGCGGTGATCGTCGATGCCCGGCCCACGCTGCCGGACCTGCAAGTGCCTGCCCGCCGCGGCCCAGACCCGCGGAACGGAAGGCGGGGCAGCCTCTGCCTGCTGCGGTCAGAGATCAGAGAACCTTCGTGAGCCCGGGAGGTGCCACACGAGCGGATCGCCATCGGGGGGGGGGTCGTACACGGCAAGCTCCATCCAGCCGTCGACGAGCCGGTACATCACGAGGCCCCGCATCCCGGTCTCCCTCAAGGCGGACGCGTCGATCTCGTGGCCTTCCAGCGGGGCGACCATGTACCGGACTGCACGCTCCTTCATGCGGTCCGTGCGTCCGCTTCAGCCTGAGCCGTTGCGGAATCCAGGGCATCCACACGGGATCCCCTGCCTCTCACCGGTGGACACGCAGCTCAGCGCCTGTGCGCGGCCTTTGGAGCCACACAGGGATGTCGACCGATCAGCACAATGCCGATCACGATCGCCACGAGGCCGACAGCCTCTACGGCGAGCGCGCCAGGTGTGGCCCGGAGGCGGTCGCCGACGATGCCGATCCCGCAGACGATCCCGGCCAGCGGCTGCGCAGCGGTGAGTGCAGGAAGCGAGGAGCGCAATGGCGCGGTCTCGAACGCGCTCTGGACGAGCCCCAGACCGATCAGGCCGAGACACACGACCACGTAGGGCTGCCAGTGCGCGAACAGTACGGCGATGCTGTGTCCGCTGGCGAGCTGGCTCGAGATACGGGTCAGGGAGTCCTGCAACCCGTACAGGAGTCCGGCGGCGCAGGCCAGCACAGTCGCCACGAGCGTTGGCCGCAGGTGCCGGGCGAACGCGACGAGCAGCCCCGCCAGTGCGACCACGACGCCGATGAGGATCCAGCGGTGCAGCGGCCCGGCCAGGTGCCCGCCCTCTGACGGCTGTCCGGCGACGATGAACCCTGTCACGCCCAGCGCCAGCAGCAGCACCCCGCCCCAGCCGTTCCAGCCCAGTGGCCGGCCGGTGAGCCAGCGGGACAGCGCCATTGCGAAGAGCAGGTTGGTCGCGGTCAGCGGTTCAACCAGCGACACCTCTCCGTTCGCGAGGGCGATGGTGCTCAGCACCATGCCCACGATCATCGCGGCGATGCCGGCCAGCCATTCCGGATAGCGCATCAGGCCGAGCAGCAGCCGGAAGAAGAGAACGTCAGAAAGGGACGCCCGCTGGGCTTGCCGCTGCTGGAGGACGAAGCCGACGCCGAGGCAGCAGGCAGCACCGATCCCCGGCAGCAACACGGTCATCGCGTCACCCCATTCGGCCCGGTGGTGCGCACTCGAAAGCGGCGCATTTCCGCGCTGCGTCCGACGATCGAGGTGGCTTGGCGGTGCCCTCGGAGGCCGTGCGCTCGTCGCGGCTCGAGCTGCGGTCGGGTATCCGACAGGTGTTCTGTGCAGCCCCCGGGGAGTCCGACATCTCCACGAGTTCCAGGTCGATGTGGCCCTCGTGCTCCTGAGCGCGGATGGCCCGTATTCGAGGTTGCCGGGTGAGCAGCATGTCGAGGGCGTAGCTGAACATGCCGTATGGGGTGTCTGCCGGGAGCTGAACAAGGTCGGCACCGGTTGCGACGACGTAGCCGTCGCGGGCGATGACCAGCGTGCCCGAGTGGAGGCAGGTGCTGAATCCGCTGTGTCTCCTCAGCGCCTTGTGCAGCCGAAGTGCGTGAATTTCGCGACGCGCACGCCCCGCCGGTTCGGTGGCACAGGCGTCGGTGTGCGTGGTCGGTGCGGGCGACGCGGGTGCTTGCTGCGAGTGGAGCGTGTCGGTCATCTCAGCTTGCTCCTTGCGGGGTGGTGGGTGAAGGCGGGATCCCTGGTAGCGCATGTCCACGGACGACGGACGGTTCGGCGGATACGCATCTTGCGTGGGATCTCTTCGCGGACGGGCCGCTCGAAGGGCTGCTTCTCGGCACGTGGCACCAGGAGTTGGCTCACGTCGCGGGTCCGGAGACCCGGAGGAATCCCGCCGGGTCCTTGGCCCGTCTCGTCGTGGGCCTCGCATCCGGCTCTCCAGCGCCCTTTCTCATGCGTTCCGTCGCGATGGTCGCCTGCTGAAGTGGATGTCGTGGTGGCACATACGGCGGTGTCTGGCTTCGCCGGTCCCGCCTCGCCCCGGGCCAGGGCGCAGGTATCCCGGGTGGCTTTGTGGTCGTTCAGTTGGGTGGTGTGCGAGTGGTCGCCCGGTTCCAGGTGGGTGTCCTCAAGGGCGTTCGGGCAGCGCGGTGTTGCCTGGTCTCGGTCACCTGCCAAATGGCGAGGAGCAGCAGTGTGCCGGTTTCGGCGACGAGGCTGAGGACGGCTTGTGGCGCGGGCTGCAGACCGCGCTCGGTGAAGCCGAACATGCCTACGGTGCGCGAAGCGGTGAAGCCGCCGAGGGCGCCGAGCGCGACGCCTGCCGCGGCGGCCCGCAGCAGCAGGGGTGGTGTCCCCATCAGCAGCAGGGCAGCGAGGGTGAAGGCAGCGCTGGCCTGGAGCAGGAACAGGGGGCCGATGATGTGGACGAAGCGGTACTCGTCGATGTAGAGCTGGGCGTGGATGAATCCGCTGGCGCCGAGGGTTGCGGCGGTCGCCCATCGCAGGGTGGGGACGAGGAGTCTTTGGGTGTTCATGCGAGCCTCTCGTCTTTGATGGCCAGTTCGCGGTCGCCTTGGCGGTAGCCGACGCTGCGGATGCCGAGTGCGTCCTTGAGCTGTCGGGCGGGGACGACCTGCGGGGTGGGGGCGGGGGCGCGGCCAGGTTTGGGCAGGGGGTATGCGGTGGTGGTGGCGGAGTGGAAGGTGATGTTGCCCTCTGTCTTGGTGAACAGTTGGTGGACGTGCCCGTTGAGACAGGTGACGGAGGAGAAGCGGCGCAGGAGGGCGATGACCTTGAGGGCGTCGTCGGTGCTCCAACCCCACTGCGGGTACATGGCGAACAGCGGAATGTGGCTGAAGACCACGATGGGGGTGTCGGACGGCAGTCCGGCGATGTCCTTGCGAACGAAGTCGATCTGGTCGTTGCCGAGGTGGCCGAGTTTCTCCAGGCTCATGGTGTTGACCAGGGCGATGAAGTGCACGCCGTGGGTGTCGAAGCTGTACCAGCCGTCGCCGAGCGTGCCCTTGCCGAAGGTTCGCCGGTAGGCGCGGCCCGCATCGCCGATGGAGTCGTGCTCGCCCGGTACGGTGAAGACGCGGTCTGTCTCCATTCCGGCCATCATCTGCTTGACTTGGTCGAACTGGCCGGCCGTGGACAGGTGGGTCAGATCGCCGCTGTGCATGACGAAGTCCGGCCTGAATCCGAGTGAGTTGACCTGGTTGATCGCTTCGGTGAATGAGCCGACCACGTCGGTGTTCGCCGGCCCCTGGAACCCGATGTGGCTGTCGGAGACCTGCACGAACTGCAGCGCGCCGCTTCCCGCTGGGGCAGCCGCGGCGTGGGCGTCCTGGGAGTCCGCGATGTGGCTGATCACCTCCCCGCCGGCCAGGGTCAGTACCACCGCTCCCCCGAACCACCCTGCGTGACGGATGAGTTGGCGTCGGGTCATGCCGTGTTCGGTATCGGGCTGACCGGTGTCGTCGGCCGGTGCTCCGTCGTGGCTGTCGTAGTAGTCGGTCATCGGGTCACCTCCACGGTGGCGGTCATGAAGGGATGGATGGTGCAGAGGTAGGCGTAGGTGCCGGGCTTGGTGAACGTGTAGCTGTAGGTGGCGTGGGTGGGCAGAGCGGCCGAATGCAACGGTCCGCCGGATCCGGCGCTGGTGACGGTGTGGGTGTCGGTGTCCTGGTTGGTCCACGTCACCTTCGTGCCCACCTTGACCTTCAGCGTGGCTGGGGAGAATGCGAAGTTCTTGATCGCCACGGCGTTCCCGGTCACCGGCGCGGCTGGTGCGCCCGTGGTGGCGGGACTCATGGGCATGGTCATGCCGGGCATCGGCGAGGCTCCGGGAGCGGTGGCCGCCGCGTTCCCCGGCTCCGTGGAGCCTGGCGTTCCTGCCGCCTGGTGCTGACCCGGACCGGGTGTGATGGCGGCGGCTGCGGTTGACGAGGAATGCGGCGACTGGCCGCATGAGCTGAGGAGCCCCACCGCGCCGGCAGTGGCGATGACGGCGACAGCCAGCCCGGCCGCAGCGCGTGATCGCCGGCCCGGTGTGCGAAAGCTGAGGTTCATGGTGTGTCCGTTTCTCTTTGGTCAGGTGGAGACGACGGCTGCGACGGCTGGGCGTACGCGTCCGCGGGAAATTGCGGTGGATGCTGTGTTCACGAGCGTGTGCCTCTCGCGGACCCGGCGAACGAGCATGGGTGTTGCCTCGGTCGGCCGCTCGCCTCGCCGTGCCTGGGCGGTGCACTGCCCTTGCGCAGCGGGAAGGTGCAGGCAGCATGCGGCAGTTCCCCCTACGGGGAGCCGACAGCGGCTCGGGGCCGGTCGGCGGTGCCCGTACGTCGAGAGCCGCGTAGACGTTGCCGTGGTACGCGCTGGGCTGCGCGGGGGCGCCGGCCTCGATCCGCGGTGCGGGGTGAGCGTGGTCGGAGCCAGAAGCTTGTACGTGGCGTGGTTCAGGCACCTCTGATCCCTCCTTTGCCGCACGGAACATCGATGAGGAATTGCGTTACTGCGGTGCTTTTGTCCGACTTCACGGTCAGCGGGGGTCCCGCGGTTCGGTAGAAATGCATTTTTGTGACACCTCTTGGTGTCACCGCAGATCAGCCGCCCTCCCCGGGCGCCGCGCGCACCTGGGCCCGGTGATGCCGTAAGGACCGCGGGTGCATATCACCCATGACGCACACGGAGCGTTACCTGACCCGCACCGTTCGTCACAGTACGAGGCAGTTTGTGTGCAATGATCGCCCTATGCCCTGGAGTCTCCGAAAACGCGGTCCACGGACCGATCCGGATCGCTCCGCGCACCGTGTCTCTGGTAAAGGGACCCTTTCGACCGCAGATGAGGAACTGCTCCGCACTCTGTACGCGGAGCACGCAGGGGCCCTCTTCCACTACGTGCTGCGACTGACCTCGGGAGACTGGCAATGGGCGGAGGATGTGGTGCAGGAGACGCTGCTGCGAGCGTGGCAGCACCCCGCCGCGTTCGACCCCGCACGCGGCCCGGCCCGGGCTTGGCTGTGCACGGTCGCCCGGCACCTGGTGATCGACGCACACCGGGCCCGGCAGGCCAGGCCGGCCGAGGTCGGCGGCGAGGCGCTGGAGCGAGTCGCCGAGCAGGCTCCGGGCGGGGACGAGATCGAACAGGCACTGCAGAGCTGGGCGGTTGCCGACGCCGTCCGGACGCTGTCCCCGGACCACCGCGCCGTCCTGCTGGAGACCTACTACCGGGGCCGGACCATGGCGGAGGCCGCACGGGTGCTGGGCATCCCGCTGGGCACCGTGAAGTCGCGGACGTACTACGCCCTGCACGCCCTGCGGCTGGCGCTGCAGGAACGGGGCATCGAGCCATGACCATGGCCTGCAGGAGGTGGCGACCATGAGCACGGAACGCGACGCCCTCCGCCTGGCGCTGGGCGGATACGTCCTGGGCACGCTGCCCCCGGCGGAAATGGAACAGGTCCGCGCCCACCTCGCGGAATGCGCCGAATGCCAGGCCGAACACGCCCAGCTGGCGGGACTGCCCGCGCTGCTGGCAACGGTGACCGAAGCCGAAGCATCAGGCCAGGCGGTGCCGGCCGCCGACGAGAACCTGGCCGACCGGCTGGTGGCGCGGGCAGCCGAGAGCGCTCAGGGCACCTCGCCCGCACGGGCCGCCATGCCTCCGGTGCCGCAGCCCGGTGTGCTGGAGGGGCTGCTCCATCAGGCCGCGGCCCGGCGCCGCAGGACCTGGCGTCTGCAGCTGGCCGGCGCTGCCGCCTCGCTGACGTTCCTCGCGGCAGCGGTCGGCGGCACATGGCTGGCGGCTGTCGGGTCCGTGAGCAGTCAGGCGACGCCGCCTGGGCCGACCGCGCCGACTGCCTGGCGCACTTTCTCGGGAAGCGATCCCACCACCGGCGTCTCCGCCTCGGTGAAGGTCTCGCCCTCTGCCTGGGGCAGTGTCCTGCAGGTCACCGCCAAGGGGGCACCCGCCGGAATCACCTGCCGACTGCAGGCGGTCGGACCCGGCGGAGCCAGAACGGACGGCGCTACCTGGCGTGCAGGCGAATACCCTCCCGGCACCACGATTCCAGGGGCGGTTGCCATGTCCCCTGACGCCATCGAGCACTTCGAGATCCTCGCAGGCAGCGGCCAGAAGCTCGTCACAATCCGCGCGTGAAGCGAGGGAAGTCCACGCGCC
Source organism: Streptomyces sp. NPDC002265 (assembly GCF_040296125.1). NCBI lineage: Bacteria > Bacillati > Actinomycetota > Actinomycetes > Kitasatosporales > Streptomycetaceae > Streptomyces > Streptomyces sp. NPDC002265. Next base: position 15,025 of record NZ_JBEOWS010000099.1, read on the forward strand.
CCCTTCGTCGCGGAGGGCTCCTGACGCACCGGCCGACTCCTCGCGTCCCGGCGCGGCCCTGCGGGACAGGTCAGCCGTCCGCGACAGTGCCGCCCGCGGCGCACCCTTGGCGCCCACCCACCGTCCCTGACGTAACCACGACTGTCCCACGCGTCCCCGAGGCCTGTCAGGTACTGCGGGTGCTTCGCCAGCACTGTCTGTCAGCGGGGACTGGTCGGCACCAGGGCAGTCTTTCTGCGGTTCGGTCGCGGGGCTCAGGCCCGCGACCGTCACACGGCTTGCGGGCACTGGCAAGCCAGCCACCACGCAGGGGCCCGGGTCCTGCCCACGGCGCGCTCCGGTAGAGGCGAGTGAGCCCAGCCGGGACCGCCGATATTTGGGCGAACTCCAATAAGTACAACAAAAGGGTCGAATCACTCGAACCGTTCGGTGTGCGTCGCCCGTGGAACTGAATGAGCGCGCCATGCAGGCTCCGGCCTACCGACAGAGTCCCGAAGTTGTTGGCAGGTCTCCCCGTTCCGGTCTCCGCACACCCACAGAAAAGCCAGAAGACCATGTTTGCAACCGATTCCCCCAGCCCGAGTCCACTGCTCGACCGGCCCTGCCGCCGCGAGGCGCTGCTCACCCTGCCTGCGCAGAAGGCGCACGTCTCCGCCGCTCGTCACTTCGCGGGCGATCTGCTGGAGACCTGGAGCGTGCCCACAGGCGATCGGGACTCCGCTGTTCTCATCGTCGACGAACTCGCCGCCAACGCCGCCCAGTACGGCCGCGAGCGCATGACCGTGCTGATCGCCCTGGACGACGGCACTCTGCACATCGTGGTCACTGACTCCGGCATGGCCGTGGAGCGCCATCGCCCCGACATGGCCCCCGACGAACACGGCCGAGGCACCGGCATCGTCCAGTACCTCGCTCAGTCGACCGAAATCCACCAGACACGCGGCGGCCGCGAAGTCCGCGCCTGCCTCAGGTGCTCGCGATGACCGGGCCGGGCGTTCCGCACGAGTCGAGTCCCTCTACCCGGGCCGGCACCGGAGCACAGCGTCGGGTCACCAGGGGCACGTGCAGCGCCGGGGCACCCGACGACCCCGCCGAGCCAGCCTTCGCACCCCACAGGCCCTGCCCCATCGACGGCTGTCCGGGCCTGGTCCAGGCACCCATGCGGTCCGCGGCACACCCACCGGCTCTCCGCCACGACAGGGTGCCATGTCAACGCTGCGGCACCGGCCCCTGCGTACCGGCACAGGTGTCCGGCATGCACGTCACCCCGGACAGCGGCGAGGGCATCACCTTCCCGCCCCCGCAGGAGGCGTACGCGAATGCACCAGACCTACGCCGCGAGATGCACCGGGTGCTCGCTCTCGGGGCCGAACGCGACGGCCGTGCGGCCAGGCCCATCACCGGCCCTCCGGCCGATGCGCGGACCGCCGAACGCGTCTGGCTGCTGCGCCGCGCCGCCCTCATGGACCGGATGGCCCTCGACAAACCTGGCCCGGTCGCAGCCGCCGCAGAAACCGCCGAGCAACTCGTCCAGCACGACCGCTGCCGCCCCGACCTGGTGGCGGGCCCGCACCCCCCGGACGCGATCACACCCTCCCTCGACCACCGCCTCTACGTCCGTCAGGAGTACGCCGCCTGGACGGCCGCCGGGCGCCCCGGAATCTGAACCGACCCCAACCCGACAAGGAACAGAACGCATGACCAGCAAGGACATCGACACCCGGCACGCTCCCGCGGTAGCCGACCCGCTCCACTCGTCTCGCCTCACCTGCCCGACAGCCCTGCGTGAACATCACGCAGGCCGGCGACAAGTACGTTCACGCCAGGGAAAGTTGATGAACGCACCGTGGCAGAACCCGAAGCCCCATCGGCAGTTCCACGTACCCGAACATGGTTGCGTCCAGGGACAGCGGCTGGGTGTCCATCCGTCGCAAACGCCCCCGCACGCTCCGCCGGCCGGGCAGCCGACGCCGGTGGCCATGCAGGTCACAGGTGGAGAACTGCACCCCGCCATACGCCTGATGCCGGTCGAGTTCCCCGCGGGTGCGGCGGCCACGGGCGACGAACTCACCTGTGAAGCCGTACTGGACGACGCCGTGGGGATCTCCCGATGGCGCGGTCGGCGGACACCGGCGGAACCGCCGTCCTCAGTACGCCGGGAAACGACGTGCGAGACGCCCGCGCACGAGACCGCGGGCACTGGCGCCGGCTTGCCCGGCCAACCTCTGCGAAGCTCCTTCTGCGACGACGAATGCCTGCCAGCCGTCGCTGTAGCAGCGCACCGGGTCGCGGACATCGACCGTCTCCACCAGTGGGGTGTCCCGGCCGAGTGCGGCCCGGTCGCGAGCGGGACGCTTCCCTGGGCAGCCGCCCGGGCTCTGCGCGCGCCGCAAGAGGGATCAGGGCATGCTCAGGGCAGAAGGACCCGATACGCCCCGGGCGCTGTCACGCAGGGACAAACAGCACGGATCGCCGAGGCAGGTATGAAGGCCGACGCGTTCGAAGGGGTGGTGTGACGATGTTCCGCAATGCCCTGGAGCCCTGGCACCTGCTGATCCTGGTCGCGGTGGTGGTCTTGATCTTCGGATCGAAAAAGCTACCCGACACGGCCCGGGCGCTGGGCAAGTCCATGCGGATCCTCAAGAGCGAGGCCGAGGCCATGAAGGGCGACAGCACCTCGAACGAGCAACGGCCCGAGCCTGCACCGGGACCGCGAACGGTCCCGGGCGCCCCCGGAGACACCACCACCGCCCGCACCGCGCCCACGAACAACACAACCAGCCACTGAGACCGAGCCCGGTCCTGCGCCCCCTGGCTCTTCCCCGCACGAGAGGCTGCCCGAAGCCTCCCTTCCAGCTCACCTCTTGCGCTGTCGGGCCGCCCGCGTCGTTGTCCGCGGTACGGCTGGCGTCTCGGCCGGAGCAGCGCTGCTGCGTCTTGGCCGGAGCAGCGCTGCTTCCTGGCCCGAGCGCAGCGCGGAACAGCGGATGGTCTCAGGGCCTTCGTGGGCCGCCCGCCCTCGGGCAGGGCAGATCAGTTCGCGGTAAGTGGTGCCGACCTGGACCAACTGCCTCCTGGACGCGCTACCGGCCGCAGCCGACACCGTGGCGAGCTCGCTCCCCATTGAGCGACGGAGACGATCAAGTACTGACGCAGGCCGGCAGCCTCCGGTCTGCCGCACGAAATGAGGACGCGGCGTGTCCCAGCCAGCCCGTAACAACAAGAAGCTTCCCGAGGGACGGATGCCGCTCGCGGAGCACCTTCGTGAGCTCCGCAACCGGCTGGCCAAGGCCGTCCTTGCCATCCTGGTCGTCACAATCGCCGCGGCCTTCCACTACAAGGGAATCATCAACTTCTTCACCAGGCCGGTGCTGGACTCGGTCGGCTGCCCGACGGACTTCGCCGATCTGGCCAGGCAGGCCAAGGGCACCGCCTGCGCGCGGATCACGATCAACGGTCTGCTCGCGCCCTTCACCCTGGCGTTGAAGGTGTCCTTGATGGCCGGCGTCGTGCTGGCCTCGCCGGTATGGCTGTACCAGTTGTGGGCGTTCGTTGCCCCCGGCCTGCACAAGCACGAGCGGAGATATGCCTACGCGTTCGTCGGCACGGGCGTCCCGCTGTTCTTCGGCGGCGCCTTCTTCGCCTACAAGGTGCTGCCCACGACCGCGAAGGTGTTGATCGGCTTCACCCCGCACGGGGTGGAGAATCTGTTGCCCCTGGATGATCTGCTCAACCTCGTCACCCGCATGGTGGTCGTCTTCGGTCTCTCCTTCGAGATGCCACTGCTTCTGGTGATGCTGAACCTCACCGGAGTGCTGTCCGGCCGGCGGATGCTCGGCAGGTGGCGCGGCATGATCGTGGGGATCACGGCCTTTTCGGCCGTGGCAACGCCGAGCACAGACCCCCTGACCATGTTGGCGCTGGCCGCGCCGATCTGGATGCTCTATTTCTCCGCCGTTGCCTTTTCGCTTCTCAACGACCGGCGCAAGGCCCGAAGAAAGGCAGAGGGACCCGGCGACAACGAACCCTCCGAACTCGACCTCACACCGCAGGACATCGACGAAGTGGAATCGGTGTCCGCCAGCCAGGCCCTGCCCACGCAACCGGATACTGACGACGCCCGCGCGACGGGCAAAGCGGTGCAGTGAGTAAGACCGCTTCCGCCTCCATCCGGAAAACCCGGCGCACATCCCCCTACGACTTGCGGGACTCGCCCTCGTCGTGCTCCGGGAGCGTCGCGCGATCGCGAATACAGGAGTCCTGTGCTGGTGAGCTCCAAGAGTGAACGCTAACAGCGGCTACTGTAGGCGCTGTAGCCTCCGCCGGTACGACGCATCGGGCACCGCCCGCTCAAGCGGGCGGGAGTCGCTCCGGTTCCTACGCCCTTTGAGCGGTCGGCTTCGCCGACGGGCGGTATCACTCCAGGTGTTACCGCCCGTTCTTGACTGGCCGGCGGCCTGGCCGTCGCAAGTCAGTGGGACGGCGATTGGGGCCATTGACCGCGGGACAGGTCGTGGTCGAGCAGTCGGTCTCTGACGTCGCCCTTGTAGAAGATGTCCGAGCCGAACTCATCACCGAAGTGCTCCGCCAGCAAGGACGAGAACAGCAGGGCGGCCGACTGCGGCCGGTGGTTCATGACCAGCTGACTGGTCTGGCCCGCCTCGTTGAAGTACACGACGACGAAGTTGTAGATCTCGATTCCACCCGGACGGTAGGTCTCACTGCCACGGATCGTGGAGCGGTAGTCCTCCAGAAATAGCTCGCCGCGCTTGCCGAAGAAACGGAAGTCCTGGAAAGCATAGTTGCTTCGCGCGAAGCTCAGCAGCTTCCCCACCTTTTCCTTGCCGACCACTTCACCGTTGGCGAAATTGCCCTGGAGGATGACGTCGTCGGCGAGATTGTCGAGCCACTCCGGGTAGTAGTCCAGGTGCGGCGCCTGATTGTTCAGCTTGCGGGTGGTCTCGCTCGGCGTGGTCATGGCAGTCGTCTCCTCGTTCCTGAATTTGATTCGACATATTTTCGAACTCGGGACGTCCGAAGGTTTTAGAATTCTCCGGCACGGCGCACCATTGGGCCGTTTACAATTCTCCTCGTCCGAAGAGGAAATTCTTGTTCGAATCAGAGTGGTGAAGGTGCAGTCGGGGGATATCGAGCGTCTCGGCGGCCGGCCTGTCGAGCGTGGCGGTCGCCTTGCGTTTGTCCTCCGTTTTCGATGTGCCTGCGGGAAGCATTCCTGCTTCGAGCGGTTCCCCTGATGAAAAGAATCGTTGACCGCAACGGTCGCTGTCCAACGAAAGTCAGAGACTGCACTTATCTCGCTGAGAGATAAGTGGGGGCCGCTCCGAGGGACACTGGGAGGGTGGAACTGCGTCAACTCGAGCACTTCGTCGCCGTCGCCGAGGAAGCGAACTTCACCCGTGCCGCCGCACGGCTGCACGTCGTCCAGTCCGCGGTCTCCAGCACGATCAAGAACCTCGAGCGAGAACTCGGCGCGCCGCTGCTGGAACGCACCACCAAACGCGTGCTGCTCACCGATGCCGGTGCCGCCCTGCTCCCACGCGCCCATGCCGCTCTCAGCGCAGCCCGGGAAGCCGCAGACGCGGTGGCCGAGGTCCGCGGAGGACTGCGCGGCACCCTGCGGCTGGGCACGATGACCACGGTGGGGCTCATCGACTTTCCAGCGCTCCTCAGTGAATTCCACCGGCGTCACCCCGGCGTGCTCCTGCAGACCAGCGCCGCCGCCTCCGGCTCCCAGGGCCTGATCGACGCCCTCCTCGAACGGCGGCTCGACCTCGCCTTCGTCTCCCTGCCCGGACCGCACCCGGCGGGCATCACGCTGACCGACCTCGTCACTTCGGTGCTCGACCTCGTCGTGCCGGCCGACCATCCGCTCGCGAAACGTCGCACCGTGCCGATCACCGAACTGGCCGGACTGGACTTCGTCGACTTCCCCGTGAGCTATGGCATCCGGACTGTCGCCGATCAGGCCTTCGCCGCCGCCTCAGTGACCCGTCACGTCGCCCTCGAAATCACGGACGTCACCACCGGCGTGGCCTACGTCCGCCACGGCCTGGGCGTGGCGCTCCTGCCACGGCCTGCCCTCGGCGAGGCGGAGGACGTCGCCACGCTGACCATCGACGACGCCGACCTGGACTGGCCGTTCTCCCTGGCCGTCCCGTCCGAACGCACGCCCGGTCGTGCGGCACGAGCCCTGATCGCGATCACGCACGAGTTCCTCATCTGGCGAGAATGAGCATCACCTCGAAGTGCTCAGAGTGGGTTCCACGGTCGCGCTTCGTCGACCTTGTGGACGATCCGCATGTCCTGCGAGCGTGCAGGGACGGGGAAAGAGCCGGCACTGGTAGTGCGTGGTCGGTGTGGCGACTGCGGGCAGGAGCTGCCGTGCGGCGAGAGATCGGGGCTCATGAGGCAGCGAGGTTGCACGATCACGGGTCCGAGCTGCGAGTTCCCTGGCTTGGCACAGTGCGGCCGTACTGCCTGCTCCGTGCCCCAGTTCCCCGTGAGTCCCCGCCCGCTCTGACACGAGAGTGGCACGACCCGAATCGCGCCGTGCCTCCCTCTCGCGATCAGGGCTCGACCAGCTGTCGGGCTCCTCGATCCGCGGCGAACAGCCCTCCCGACGGGGAAACAAGCAGCTCGAACGAGCTTTCTTCGTCTCCGCTTTCGCCGCCGTGGGCGACGCCGCGTCCCGGGCCTACTACGACAAGAAGATCGCCCAAGGCAAGCACCACACCCAGGCCCTGCTCTGCCTCGCCCGACGCAGGGCCGACGTCTTCTTCGCGATGCTCCACGACGGCACGTTCTACGAGCCCCGGCCGGTCACGGCAGTCGGTGGAGCCGAGGGGGAAGTCCAGGCTCCGCCTGGAAGGTGGGCAGCCACGTCATAGTTGGTGATCCGTCCCGCCAGTGCCCGCGGGCTCACACCGTGAGCATTGACCTGGTCGGGGTCTGCACCGGCTTCCAGCAGCAGCCGGATCACCGTCCCCTCGCCGTGCGAACAGAACACCGCCCGCCACAACGGCGTATTGCCATGACCATCCGCGGGATCGACCGACGCACCCGCGGCCAGAAGGACCTCGATGGCCGACGGTTCCTGGGCCTGAGCCGCAAAATGCAGCGGCGTCCAGCCCGCCGCATCGGCTGCCTGAGGGTCGGCGCCCCGAGCCAACAGCCCCCTCAGGCCATCCACGTCCCCGTCGACAGCCGCATAGTGCACCGCCGTCCGCCCCGACCGATCCCGATCCGTCATGCCGCCATCCTGACCCACGACCTTGGCGAAAGAGATAGGTGCACCCCATGCCCTCTACCGTCCGGCGAGTTCCTGCTCGCTCAGATCCCGCCTGTCCGCGTTCCTGGGCGGGTGCGTCAACCTGCATCGGCCCGGTCACCACCTTGAGGGCGTGCGCTTCCGCCGGTGGCGAGTCGCATGAGATCGGTGGTGAAGTCGACGTCGTCCAGGGACCGTTGCGCCCGTTTGGCGTTACCGCCGAACTGGTGGTCGTAGCCGCTCCAGTTGCTGTCGGCGATCTGCCGACCGGCTCCGCTGCGCAGCATGACGGAGAGCTCTTGTGCGGCTCGGGCGATGCGCTTGCCGAGGTCGGCCGCTGCCCAGTCCTCGGGTGCGGCGTACAGGGAGGTGGGTACTGGGATGGTACGTAGAAACCCGAACAGCGGCCGGAGCTGGTCGTCGACGACCATGGCGTGTCGTGCGCTTCCGCCCGTCGCGGCGAGAACGACCGGTTTGGCGATGAGCAGGTCGTTGTCGATCAGGTCTGCGAACGACTTGAACAGGCCGCTGATCCCCGCCTTGTAGACCGGGGTGGCGGCGATGACCGCGTCGGCCCGGGCGAGCAGTTCCATGGCCGACTGCACCTTCGGGTGCAGCATGCCGGAGACGATGCTCTGCGCGATCTCCGTGGCGAGGGGACCGAGGTCGAGTGAGCGCACGGTGGCTGTCGTGCCCGACGCTCCGAGGGTGTCGACCGTCTTCTGGGCTATGCGGTCGGCGAGCAGCCGGGTCGAGGACGGATCGCTGACGCCGGCGTTGACGACGGCGATGGTCACCGGGGGCGCGGCGGGGGTGAGGTCGTTCATGGAGTGTCCCTCGCGGGTGCTTTCGTGCGGTGGGCGACAGTGGCCGGGGCCGCGGCGACCAGTGCGCGGCCGAGCTCGCGCAGCGTCTCCAGTTGTTCGCGGGTCAAGGCCCGGGTCATCGCGGTGGTGACATGCCGAGCGTGTGCGCGGCCGAGGCGCTGTTGCACTTCATGGCCTTCGGTGGTGAGAACGATGCGGCAGGCGCGGGCGTCGTCGGGATCGGGCCGCCGTTCGACGAGCCCCCGCTTCTCCAGGCGGGCGACCAGCCGGGACACCCCCGCCTGGGTGAGCAGAGCGTCGTCGATGAGGTCGGTGATCCGCAGGCCGTCCCTCGCTCCTGCCAGCGCGTAGAGCACGCCGTACTCGCGAGGCGGGAAGTCACCCCAGTCGCCCTCGTACTCGAATTCTCGCGCGAGGGTCGCCTGGGCCCGGAACATCGCCTCCCAGGCCTCGTTCGCCAGTCGGCTGTCGCCGGCCATCAGAACGCCGCCGGGAAGCTGGCCCTGTTGGCCGGGTCGCTGTCCTGGTACGGCGAGGTGCCCGACAGGTTGTCGCCTCGGTTCGGGTTCGGGCGCGGCTGACGCGGCTCGGCGTCGCCGTACTTCGCCTCGACCAGGGAAGCGTGCGTCGGGGCGTCCGGGACACCGGGCTTGCGGCGGGCCGCCATCTCCTTGCGCAGCACCGGTACCACCTCGGTGCCCAGCAGTTCGACCTGCTCCAGCGCCATGTCGACCGGCAGGCCGAGGGCGTCGACCGAGAAAAGCTGGCGCTGGTAGTCCCCGAAGCCTTCCTGGAAGGTGAGGACCTTGTCGATCACTTCCTGGGGGCTGCCGACGGTCAGTGGCGTTCCCGCCATGAAGTCCTCCAGCTTCGAGCCGCGGAACATCGGATAGTTCTCGAAGTAGGGCCGATAGGTGTTGACCGCGTCCTGGGAGCGCTTGGCGACGAACGCCTGGCCGCCCAGTCCGACGATGGCCTGCTCGGCGGTGCCGTGGCCGTAGTGCTCGTACCGTCGCCGGTAGAGCTCGACGATCGGCTTGAAGTGGAAGTTCGGGGCCAGGATGTGGTTGGCGAAGAACCCGTTGCCGTAGTAGGCCGCCTGTTCGGCGGTCTCAGGGCTGCGGATCGAGCCGTGCCACACGAACGGCGGGACGTCGTCCAGCGGGCGCGGGGTGGAGGTGAAGCCCTGCAGCGGGGTGCGGAACTGTCCTTCCCAGTCGACCACGTCCTCGCGCCACAGCCGGTGGAGCAGGTTGTAGTTCTCCAGGGCGAGCGGGACACCCTGGCGGATGTCCTTGCCGAACCACGGATACACGGGCACGGTGTTCCCGCGTCCCAGCATCAGGTCCAGCCGCCCCTTGGCGACGTGCTGCACCATCGCGTAGTCCTCGGCGATCTTCACCGGGTCATTGGTCGTGATCAGGGTCACCGCGGTGCTCAGGATGATCCGTTCCGTCAGCGCCGCGATGTGGGCGAGCAGCGCCGGCGGCGAGGACATCACGAACGGTGGATTGTGGTGCTCGCCCAGTGCGAAGACATCGAGGCCCACCTCGTCGGCCCGCCGGGCGATCTTGATCAGGTTGCCGATCCGCTCCGCCTCGCTCTGGGTACGTCCCGTGGTCGGGTCGGGCGAGATGTCACCGACCCCGAAGATGCCGAACTGCATGTTGCGCTCCCTACCGATACATGACTTCGCATGCAAATCAAACAACATGACTGAGCATGTATTCCCCTGGGGTCGACCTGCGGCGCTGTGATGGCTGTCATAGCCCGTACGACGAATCGGACGCCGACGACAGCCACGCCCCCGCCACCTCCCACCGCCGCGAACGCGCCACCCGTCAGCAGCCCCAGCAGCAGTGGCCCGCACCCGGCCGGGACGGCCTGCACCCCTGACTTTTGGCGCCACAACATCCGTATCCAGCTCCGCCCCTCCGACACCGATCGCGCCACTGGAAGACGGTTTCACCAGGCCAGGAGGAAGAACCACAGGGTCCGACGACGCCAGGGAAGCAGCATGAGAGGTGGTGGCCCGGGCCATCCTCGAAGCGGCCCGCGGACCGCCGGATGACACTCGTCAGTGACGGGGAACTCGTCCCTCCCTGCTGAGTTGCCTTACCAGTGATCGGCGGCCCGTCTGCACTGAAGTTGCAGCCGGCCCGCCTCGGCTTGGTGGCCGTGCTCACCGGTTCGCCCTGCTCCGACTAAGGCGTGTCCGGCGGATCATGCTGCGATCGGCGCGTGGAGCAGGTCATTACTACGATCACGGGATGTTTGAGTACCACGGTTGGATCACGGTCAGGGAGACCGCAGCGAGTGACGACGATGAGGCGCGCCTGCGGCGCATCGTCGATGAGCTTGAGCTTCACATTGCCCAGATGGACAGCCCGTACTTGCTTGACCTCAGGTGGATGAACGGTGAGCCGTTCGTCCACCTCGGCGGCTACTCCAATCACCGTTCGTCGCCGGATGTTGTGGAGCTGTTCGAGCATGTGGCCGTAGTGGCCCCTGGTTCCTACGGGCTCCTCCACGTTCGCGATGACGAGGATCCGGGCCACGAAAACGAGGTACGTGTGCTCAAGCTCGTTCGGGGGGTGGTCACGCAGCACACGGAGGCGCTGCTGTCTCCGTGCATCCCAACGGTGGAGGATCCCTTCACCGACTGAGGCGTCTTTGACAGATCATGCTTGGAGCCAGAGGCGTATCGCAGCCACCGTGACGGTGCCGTGGAAGACGTAGGCCCGCTTGTCGTAGCGGGTGGCGACGGCGCGGAAGCTCTTCAGGCGGTTGATCGTCCGCTCGACTTCGTTGCGGCGCTTGTACTTCTCCTTGTCGAACCCGGCGGGCCGGCCGCCGCGGCTGCCTCGGCTCTGACGGTTGGCTCTCTGGTTCTTCGGCTCGGGAACAGTGTGCTTGATGTGGCGTCTGCGCAGGTAGCGGCGGTTCCTGCGAGAGGAGTACGCCTAATAGGCACGTGGGTTGGCCGGTTGGGCCGGTCGGTAGGGGCCAGAGCGAGACGCCTGGGATATACGCAGCGCCAGGAGTGCTTCGACAAGACGGACGCGGTTCAGGCCCCTGCCGTCACGGGCTCGCTCGCCGTACTGTTCCGTGATTCGAGCCATTCCCAGGGCCACCTCCCCATCAGCCGGAGCCGTCGAGTTCTTCACGAGAGTGAGGGTCCCTGGACAGGGCTGGGGCCACGGACGGCTGATGGGGTGGTGCGCCCGAGAGCGCTTCTATTAGGTCGCCGGGTGGTCCTGCCGCGGCTCGATGCCGGCGGACAGCGAAGCCTCTGAAAGGAGCACGCGGTGCACGCAACCTGCGGAATCGACTGGGCCGAGGATCATGTGCGCCACGAGGCGCTTGAAGTCGAGCGGGGGTGAGAGACCTTCGACTCCTGGCCGTCGCAGCGGCTGGGTGAAGCTGAGGGCAGCCTGA
>NZ_JBEOWS010000100.1:0-26295 GCF_040296125.1 Streptomyces sp. NPDC002265
GACCTCGCCCTGGACGACCTTGCCGTCGGGGCGGTGGATCCTGGCCTGCTGGAAGGCGTCGCCGAAGGTGCCGGGGGCGGAGCGGCGCAGGGTGCGGTGGAAGGAGCGCTCCGCGAAGCGGGCCAGGACCTTCTGGACCGGCGGGATCAGCAGGAGCAGGCCCAGGGCGTCCGAGATCAGGCCGGGGATCATCAGCAGCAGCCCGCCGAGCATGAGCAGGCCGTTGCCGCCGCCCTCCGACGGGGAGCCGCCGCCCTGGAGGGCCTCGTTCAGGTTGCGGAAGGCGCGCCGGCCGGCCCGCTTGACGACCACCGCGCCCAGCACGAACCCGGCCACCAGCAGCAGGAACACCGTGAAGCCGCTCGTCGCGCCCGCGACCACGGTCAGCAGCCAGATCTCCAGCACCACCCACGCCGCCACGCCCAGGGGCAGGAAGGTCCGCAGCCGGGAACGCGGGGGTCGGGTCGAGGAGGGGGTCGGAACGCCTGTCGTCATGCATCCAGTGTGCCTGGACCGGGCTCAGTGCCGGATAAGGGGCTGGTCAAGGGTGCCCGTGCGACCGTCGGGAACCCTGTGACCACGCGCCGCGTACGACTACCGCTTCGGCGGCTTCGTGGCTCCGCCCCGGCTCGTGAGCTTGCCGACCCGCTCCCCCACGCCCCACGCCGTGACCCGCCACAGCGCCTCGACGAGGATGTCCTTGCTCATCTTGGAGTCGCCGAGCTCGCGCTCCACGAAGGTGATGGGGACCTCGACCACGTGGTAGTCCGCCTTGACGGCGCGCCGGGCCAGGTCGACCTGGAAGCAGTAGCCCTGGGAGGAGACCTCGTCGAGCCCGAGGCCCTCGAGGGTCTCGCGGCGGAAGGCGCGGTAGCCGCCGGTGATGTCGCGCAGTGGCAGGTCGAGGGCCATGCGCGAGTAGAGGCTGCCGCCCCGGGAGATGAACTCGCGGGACTTGGGCCAGTTCACCACCCGGCCGCCCGGCACCCAGCGGGAGCCGAGGACGAGGTCCGCGCCCTTGAGCGCGGTCAGCAGCCGGGGCAGCTCCTCGGGCTGGTGGGAGCCGTCGGCGTCCATCTCGATCAGGACGCCGTAGTCGTGCTCCAGACCCCAGCGGAAGCCCGCGAGGTAGGCGGCACCGAGGCCCTCCTTGCCCTTGCGGTGCAGCACATGGACCTGTTCGTCCTCGGCCGCCAGCTCGTCCGCGAGCTTGCCGGTGCCGTCGGGGCTGTTGTCGTCGGCCACGAGCACGTGTGCCTCGGGAACCGCCTTGCGCACCCGGCCGACGATCGCCTTGATGTTCTCCGCCTCGTTGTAGGTGGGGATGATCACCAAGGCCGTGCCGAGCGGACCGAACTGCCTGCCCCGGGCCTGGCCCGCAAGGGTCCCGTCGCCGTCGTTCACTGCTGCCCCTTCATTTCCGTACGCAGAGGTCCACCATAGTGGCCACCGCCTGCGCTGACGTGACGGCACCGACCTATGGCGGTGTCGATTCGACAAGAGCGGGGTAAGAACATACTTTTCGCCCGTGATCGGCCCGATCGGTGACCGGCGACGGCGGCCGCGGAGCAGCGGCCGGGGAGCAGCGGCGGTCGGGGCGGCGACCGCCGGGGGACGGTCTGCGGATCGCACCGGGTACGGCGGATGGGGGCCCGGCGCTCTTCGGGCCGACCTGGGGCCCGCTGGCTGCGGGTCGACCGAAAGCCGTTGTCTACTGAGCGCCCGGGCCCCATCCCGGTCACACCTTGCCGACCGGCCGGAACGTTCCCTCGTCGGCGCGGACGCTGAGCCTGGCTCCCAGTGGAGGTGCCCCGGTACGGCACACCGTCCCTGACCCAGCAGCGCTGCGACGAGTGCGCGGACGTTCCCCGGTTCGGGCGTCCGGTGGTGGACTCCGCCGAACCTACCGGCCCCCTGCCGTGACCTGTCAACAGCTGTCCGACCTGCTGGTTCTCCACAAACGTGCTGGTCAGCGCCGCGGATACACAGGTCGCCCGACAACCGGCGGCGGGCGGGCGGCCGCCCGCCTGCCGCGCCGGATCACTCGCCCGGCCGTACGAAGACCGTCCGTCCGCCCACCACCGTGCACAGGCAGACGGGAAGGTCGGCGCCGGGAGTGAGGTCGGGCAGGCCGGGGGTGCCGGAGCGGGGGTCGGTGGACCAGCGCGCGACCCGGTCGTCCGGGGCCTGGACGACCAGGGCGTCGGTGCGCCACACGGCGTAGTCCGCGGGCGCGCCCGGCACCAGGATGCCCGCGTCGTCGCGTCCGATCGCCCGCCAGCCGCCACGCGTATGCGCCGTGAACGCGGCCCGGACGGAGACGCGGTGCTCGGGCGTGCGGTGGAAGGCGGCGGCCCGGACCGTGCCCCAGGGGTCGAGGGGCGTGACCGGGGAGTCGGAGCCGAAGGCCAGCGGCACACCGGCCCGCAGCAGCGCCGCGAAGGGGTTCAGCGTCCGGGCCCGCTCGGCGCCCAGCCGGTCGGCGTACATGCCGTCCTCGCCGCCCCACAACGCGTCGAAGGCGGGCTGGACGGAGGCGGTCAGCCCGAGCTCGGCGAAGGCCGCCATGGTCTCCGGGGTGAGCATCTCGGCGTGTTCGACCCGGTGCCTGGCGGCCCGTACGCGGGCGAGGCCGACCTTCTCGGCGGCCGCGCGCACGCCTTCCACCACCGCGGTCACGGCGGCGTCGCCGATCGCGTGGAAGCCCGCCTGCAGGCCCGTCTCGGTGCAGGCCGCGACATGGGCGGCGACCGCGTCGGCGTCGAGGTAGGCGGTGCCGGTGTGGTCGGCGTCGGTGTAGGGCCGGTGCAGGCAGGCGGTGTGGGAGCCGAGGGCGCCGTCGACGAACAGGTCCCCGGCGGCGCCGAGGGCGCCCAGCTCACGCGCCTTGTCGAGGTCCCGGTCGGCCCAGTAGCCGACGACCCGCGGCCCGGGTTCCTGGGCGGCGAGCCGCAGCAGGCCGGTGAAGTCGTCCTCGGAGGAGATCTCGGGGCCGCCGCACTCGTGGACGGACCCGATGCCCAGGGAGGCCGCGTGGGCGAGGGCGGCGCGCTGGGCGTCGGTGCGCTGCGCCGGCGTCACGGCAGCGAACGCGGCGGCGCGCACGGCGTGGTGGGCCGCGCGGGTCAGGGGCTCCCGGTCCGCGAAGCCGGGCTCGCTGCGCGCGTGCGGCGCCAGGTCGAGCAGGGCGGTGGTGACGGCGGCCGAGTGGACGTCGATCCGGCTGAGGTAGAGCGGCCGGCCGGCCGCGGCCTCGTCCAGCTCGTCCCGCCGGGGAGCCCGTCGTTCGGGCCAGCGCGCGGCGTCCCAGCCGTGGCCGAGCAGCACCCGGTCGTCCGGGCGGCGGGCGGCGAAGTCCCGCACCAGGTCGAGCGCCGCCGCCAGGGAGGGCGCGGACGACAGGTCCAGGCCGGTCAGCGCCAGGCCGGTGGCGGTGCTGTGCACATGGGCGTCGGTGAAGGCCGGGGTGACCAGGGCGCCGTCCAGGTCGACCACCTCGTCGACACCGTCGGCGAAGGCGTCGGCGGCGCCCTCGGAACCGACCCAGGCGACCTGGCCGCGCTCGACGACCATCGCGGTCGCGAACGGGTCGGCAGGGCTGTGGACCTCTCCGCGGCGGAGCAGGACGGTCTTCGGTTCGGCGGTGCGCTCACTCATGGGAACAGTCTCGCGCCTCGCCGCGGCCGCGCTGCACGCAGGTGGGTCAGATGCGCGGCGGCCGGGACTCGTAGGGCGTCGAGAGCACCACGGTGGTCCGGGTGGACACGCCCGCCAGCGAGCGCAGCCGGGCCAGCAGTTCCTCCAGTTCGTGCGGGGTCGCCACCCGCACCTTGAGGATGTAGTTCTCGTCGCCCGCGACGCTGTGGCAGGCCTCGATCTCGGGGACCCCGGCGAGGCGGTCGGCGATGTCGTCGGGGGCGCTGGGGTCGAAGGGTTTCACCGAGATGAAGGCGGTCATGGGCAGCCCGACGGCCTCGGGGTCGACGACGGCCGCGTAGCCGCGGATCACACCGCGCTGTTCCAGCCGGCGCACCCGCTGGTGCACGGCGGACGTGGACAGGCCGGTGGCCTTGCCGAGGTCCGTGTAGCTCATCCGCCCGTCCTTGACGAGCAGCTGCACGATCTGACGGTCGAGCTCCTCCATGTCGCAAGAACCTACAGGGCGCTTGATCTCCTCCGATACCCGAGCAGCCCAGGTCATGCCCGGTTCGTGATGTGAAGGAGCGCCGCAGGGGCGCCGGACGGCGACGCCCGGCGGGGGACGGATCCCGCGCGCGGGGCGCCCGCGGTCCCCCGTGCCGGGCATCTGCGAGCGGCATGTGACGAACACCACAGCACCCGGGCCGTCTCCGGGCTGGTCTCGCGATTACCGCCGAGACCGGACGGGAAGTGCTTGCTGTGGTCGAGGCCGCAGTGCCTTCACGGCCCAGCCCGAGGGGGAGAATCCCATGCAGAGTCTTAAGCGCCCTGGTCGTACGTTTGCCAAGCGGCAGCAGCCGGTGGTCGAGCCCGCGCCGGAGGGCGTCGAACCCGACGACTTCGACGGCGACGAGTTCGACGCGTACGACACCTTCGAGATGTTCCGGGTGATCTGCCCGGACTGCGCGCAGCCCATCGCACTGCTGGCGGACGAGGAGTTCCTGCCGGAGCACGCGCTGTGCGCCTCGCCGTGGAACCCCTTCGGGCTCACGGTGTGCGCCGGTACGGGCCGGGAGGCCTCCGCGGCGCAGCCCGCGGACGAGTCCATCGAGCCCCAGGAGCAGGACACCGCACTGCTGTTGACGCTGCCCCAGGGACTGGACTGGCGCACGCAGCCCTTCTCGCACGTCGGCGGCCCGGGCTCGCGCCCGATGCGCATGCCGGTGATGCGCCGCGCCGCCTGAGGCGCCTCGCACCGTCCCCGTAGTCGCCCTGCACCATGGCCCGCAGGCTGCCGTGGTGCGGGTTCGGCATGTCCGGACGCACCGGACGCACCGGGACGGCGATCTCCCGAAGTGCGCCCGGCGGCAGGGACGGAGGGGCCGGCCGGGACGCGGCCGAGGTACGACCGAAATCCGGCTCGCGCAGGGCGAGCACCGAAGTCCGGCTCGCGCACAGGGCACGCGGGCACGCCGAGCGGCTCGACGCGATCGGCGGCCACGCCGCACCGCCCCTGGAAGCAGCACAGTCGACCCCGAAAACATCACAACTGGCGCTGGAAGCAGCATAGTTGACGGCGCATCAGATCTACTGCGGCAGACCCGCGCGCAACACCCCGGCCGCAGGGGCACATGGCGAACTCACGGTCGATTGCGCGGGAAAGTGACCTGGCCGCCCGCCGTCGCGTTGCCCTGGTATGACCCTTGCCCAGTCGGTGCCCGCAGTCACGCGCCGCGTGTTCGTCCCGGCGCCCGCGGAATCGGTTCCGCTGCCACCTCCGCAGCCCCAGGACCCGCCCATCTACCGCGCGTTGATGCGCGCCTGGGCGGACCGGGGCCGCACGCTGCCGGGCCGCCACGACCCGGAGTGGGTGAGGCTGGCGGCCCCGCAGGTGCGGCCGGGTCAGTTCAGCGGGTCTCCGGACCCGCGAGGTGACGGGCGATGACCATGCGCTGGATCTGGTTGGTGCCCTCGACGATCTGGAGGACCTTGGCCTCGCGCAGGTAGCGCTCGGCCGGGAAGTCCGCGGTGTAGCCGTATCCGCCGAGGACCTGGACCGCGTCGACGGTGATCTTCATCGCGGTGTCGGTGCAGTGCAGCTTGGCCATCGCCGCCTGCTTCGCGAACGGCCGTCCGGCGTCCCGCAGCCGCGCCGCCGACAGGTACAGCGCCCGGCCCGCCTCGATCTGCGTGGCCATGTCGGCCAGCATGAAGCGCAGCCCCTGGAAGTCGGCGATCGGCCGCCCGAACTGCTGCCGCCCGGTGGCGTACTCGACCGCCGCGTCGAGCGCGGCCTGGGCCACGCCGATCGCGCAGGCCGCGATGCCGAGCCGGCCGGAGTCGAGCGCGGACAGGGCGATGGCGAAGCCCTGGCCCTCCTCGCCGATGCGCCGGGAGTCGGGGACCCGCACACCGTCGAAGTTGACCTGCGCGGTGGGCGAGCCCTTCATGCCCATCTTCTTCTCGGGGGCCGCGGCGCTCAGTCCCTCGGCGTCGGCCGGTACCAGGAACGCGGTGATCCCGCGCGGGCCGTCGGCGCCGGTGCGGGCCATGACCGTGTAGAAGTCGGCGATCCCGCCGTGGGTGATCCAGGCCTTGGTGCCGGTGATCACCCAGTCGTCGCCGTCCCGCACGGCCTTGGTACGCAGGGACGCGGCGTCCGAGCCGGACGACGGCTCGGAGAGGCAGTAGGCGCCCAGCAGACCGCCGCCGAGCATCGCGGGGAGGTGCTCGACCTGCTGCTGCTTGGTGCCGTAGGCCGCGACGGCGTAGGAGGCCAGGGTGTGGACACTGACCCCGAGGCCGACGGTCAGCCGGGCCGCGCTGAGCTCCTCCAGGACCTGGAGGTAGACCTCGTAGGGCTGCTCGCCGCCGCCGCACTCGCTGTCGTAGGGCAGGCCGAGCAGTCCCGATCCGGAGAGCAGGGTGAAGACCTCGCGGGGGAAGCGTCCGGCGTCCTCCTCCTCGGCCGCCTTCGGTGCGATCTCGCGCTGCGCGATGTCGCGGACGAGCGAGATCAGATCCCGGGCCTCGTCCGTGGGCAGTTGCCGTTCCACCGGCTGCGGGGCGCGCTCCAGCATGGCGACGCTCTCCTCCCTGTCGGGCACATCGGCGGGTGTACGCCTTGGGTGTGGGCGGCTCCGCCAGGTCTTTCTGCGTACCGCCGCCGCGCCTGCTTCCGGGTCGCGGAAGCGGCTGACCAGCGGCTGTGCGCTGTGAGTATGCCCGATCGGAGACACCCAGTCACCAGTTAACGACCGCTTACTTCAAGAAGTTCCATCCATGATCATCCGTGCCGCGACACGCCGAATCAGGTCCGGACCATTGACCCCATCGGTCTGGTCCATTTAGGCTCAGCCGCGGGCGCGTTCGCCGTGTCCATGCCGAACGACGCACACCTCTTCGCCCACGAGGAGACGGAACACCGGACACAGGGCGCGGAACCCGGAACGTACGGCCGGGCACGCGGCCCCGACGCCTCTCACCGCATCACGAAGACCGGTCCGCCGCATCACGAGCAGCCCCGGCCGGGCCACGGACCGCTGCCTCCGGCCCCCGGCGGGCCGGCCGCGCAGCCCGGTCAGCCGTCCCGGCGGGCGGGTGCCGGGGCCGGATAGGCAGGGTCGAGCTCCTCGATGGCCCGCAGGGTGCCGCCGAGCGACTTGACCAGCAGCTCGCCCATGGTCGCGCGGGACAGTTCGAGGCGGTCGATCCAGTCGAGGGCGGCGCCCTCCACGCTGCACACCCAGGCGATCAGGCCCATCCGGGCCAGCGGCGCGATGTCGGTGCGGCCGTAGGCCCCGTCGGCGATGGTCGCCACGATCGCCTCGCGCACACCGTCCCGGATGGCGTGCACCTCGGTGTCGAAGCCGACGCCGCCGCTGACGATCGTGCGGTACGCGGCCTGGTTGTGCTCGGCGTAGCGCAGATAGCTGTCGATGGTCCGGTGGACCCGGTCGACCTGGCCCAGTTCGACCCCGCCCGCCGCGTAGGAGACCAGATCGGCGACGGAGTCCTGGATGATCGCCAGGTAGTAGCCGCGCTTGGACTGGAAGTAGTAGTAGATCAACCCCTTGGCGACATGCGCCTGCCGGGCGATGTCGTCCATCGAGAGCGCGTCGTAGGACGTGTCGGCGAACAGTCTGCGCCCGATGGCGATGAGTTCGGCGCGGCGTGCGAGTGAGCGCTCGGTGCCGCGCGCCCGCGGCCTGACGGCCGCGTCACGCTGTTGACTGATATTCAATTTCGACCCTGGTCTCCTACGGGCGGCGGAACATCCGCAGTATGTCAGGTTCGGGTATGCCTCAGGTCACAGCAGTCCGAGCTGGGTGACAAGCATCGCGATCACCACGACGAGGGTCCAGCCCAGCGTGTGTTCGAGGATTTTCGGGCCGTCTTCCCGGGGGCCGCCGGTGCGGGCGCGGACGGCGGTGGCTGACTGTGCGGTCATGTCTTCTCACTGCGCTCGGAGGTACGGGACGAACTCCCCCACACCGGCCCATGCCACTCCCCGGCCGGTCCGTCCACCTTGCCACCGTTCACGGCCTTTGTGGCGGAGAGTTCCGTCACAACGCCGACGGCCCCCGGGTCGGCGGGGGCCGTCGAGTGCGAGGTCGGGGCCGGCAGGCCCCGGGTTCAGTGGACGCCGACCGCCGCCAGGGCATCGCGCTGGCGCGGGGTCGGATGCGCCGGGAAGTAGAGGTAGCAGACCCCGCCGGTGCCCGAGGCGACCTTGCCCGAGGCGTTGTAGCGCTTGGTCCGCAGCCAGATGGTCTCGAACTCCGACCGCTTGTACACGCGCCGGACCGCCGCGTCGTCCGCCGAGGCCGGGTCGTTGGCGATCACGTCGCCGTCCGCGGTGAAGCCGATCACCGTCATGAGATGTCCGGCGGTGCCGTAGCCAGCCCCGGTCAGCTCGGTCTTCAGGAACGACTGCGACGTGATGGCCGGGATGCCCGCCGCGATCAGCGTCTCCAGGTCGACGAGGGAACCGAGCCGGGTGACGACGCCCTGAAGGTCCTTGAAGGTGGCCGCGTAGGCGGCGTTGAACGGCCAGTTGCCGCAGCCGGTGTACTGGTAGTCGTAGGTGCTGCGGGCCGCATGGCACACCTGCGGGTCGGCGTACGCGGGGTCGACCCAGGCCAGTTGCTCCGGGGTGAGCCGGTGGCCCCAGTACTCGATGATCATCTGCGAGGAGGTGGGGCTGCACCAGGCCTCGCCGCCGTTGTCGTACTGGGGGTACTGACCCTTGTGGATCTCCTGCGAGTAGCGCGGGACGGCCAGCTCCCCGGCGTGCACGGGCGTGGACGTCGGGACGGTGAAGCGGTCGGGGACGTCGGAGCCCATCGCACCGAGCCGCCAGACCTTCGGGGTGAGCTTGGTGCCGGGCTTGCGGTACAGGGTCAGCCGCAGCCGGTACGAGACCAGGCGCAGGCCCGACGCCGAGTCGTCGATCGAGAAGGTGTCCGTCCAGACGGTGCTCTTGCCGTCGCTCTGGCCGTCGACCGAGGTGCGCTTGATGTCCTGGTCGCCGGCGGCCCAGCGGCCCATCACGTACCAGGGGGTGTCGGTGCCGTCGGTGTACGTGCCCCTGAGCTCGATCTGGAGCCAGGTGCCGGCCGGGGTGCGGGCGTTCCACGAGGCGATGACCTCGGTGGCGGGGACGGCGAGCCGGTGCACCGGGGAGGTCCAGGTCCCGTACTCCCAGGCGGCGGTGGTCCCGGTGTGCGGGTCCGTGTAGGCGAAGGTGCCGGCCGGGGTGCCCATCTCCAGACCGGGCCGGGCGCCCGCCACGGGCCGGGTGCCGCGGGCGGCGCCCTCGCGCCACTGGCTGTACGTGGTCCAGGAGTGATAGTCGACCGGGCGCGCCGAGGGTCCTCCCCCGGCGGCGACGGGTGCGGGTACGGGTACGGGTACGGAGTCGGCGGCGGTGGCCGGTCCCGCACCGCCCGCCACGGCGGCGGCGACCGCTGCGGCCAGAACGGTTCTCCGGGACGGCTGTTCGGCTCTGCTCATAGGCGGAAGGCTCCCAGGTGTCCGAGTCGGGGCGGGTCCCATGCACGGTGTGGGCCCACTATGACCGCAGGCGACATGCTCCTGCCAGCATTTCGGGCCATGCCACGCCCACCAATATTGGTCTCAACCACTGGCATGACCTGCGACGGATAGGACGCACGAGCGAGACGAGCACACCGGCGCGACCGGGCCGGCCATAGACTTCACCGGACCCCACGACCGCAGGCGCACCTCATGCTCCCCCCGAACCCCACACCGCGCACCCCGAACCCCGCACGCCCCCACCTCCGCACCCCAGGAACGGCCATCCAGCACCTCGCCTCCCGGCTCCGCCGCCTCCCCCCGTCCTGCGGCCCGGTCCGCCTGATCGGGGTCGACGGGCACGCCGGCTCCGGGAAGTCCACGTTCGCCGGGCGGCTGGCCCACGCCCTCGGCGACGCGCCGGTACTCCACCTCGACGACATCGCCAGCCACGACGAGCTGTTCGAGTGGACCGGGCGGCTGGGCAGCCAGGTGATCGAGCCGCTCGGCCGGGGCGAGCAGGCGCAGTACACGCCCTACGACTGGCACACTCGACGCTTCCGGGCGCCCCACCCCCTGCCGGCGGCCCCGGTGATCCTCGTCGAGGGCGTCGGCGCGGGCCGCCGCGCGCTGCGCCCGCACCTGGCCCGGCTGCTGTGGATGGAGCTGCCCGAGGAGGAGTCCTGGGCGCGTGGCCGGTCCCGGGACGGCGAGGAGCAGCGGGACTTCTGGGACGGGTGGGTCGTGGCGGAGCGACGGCACTTCGCCGACGACCCTTCCCGGCCGTTCGCGAACCTTCTGGTGCGGCAGGGACAGCAGGGGTACGAGGTGCTGCCGGGGCCTGCCGAGACGCGGGGACCGGACCGGAAAAACACACACAGTGACGGACCATCGGCAGTGTGCTGAACCCGTGAAGATCCCCGCACGGGAACTTCCAGGAGTGTCTCAACTCTGCTTGACCGGGCGCCCGTACAGGTCTTACGTTCTCAATGTGCGGTGTTGCACACCGCACCCTTGACGCGAAGCCCCCGGTTGTTCCCCCGTGATCGGGGGCTTCGTTCTGCCCGGGGCCCGTCTCCGGGCCCGTACCGGCTGCCGCGAGGCGTGATCCGCTCACGCTCGGTGACTGTCCCCCGCGGTCCGTGGCGTCCGCTCCCACCTCGCCAAACGGCCGGTACCGCACCCTACGGCGGGCCGTGCCCCCGCAGGTACGATGCCCTCGGTGCGACCTACGGACGGCTGCTTCGCGCACCTGGCAACTCCGGTCCGCGGCACAGCGGTTCGACCAGGACACCGCCGAGCGACGCCCGGCGGCGTCCATACCGACGGGGGCACGGTTTGTGGGGGACGTGACGTGATGGACTTCGGCACGCAGGGCCCGAAGGCCCCGGCCGACCTCGCCTGGACGCGAGGCGTGGACGCCTACACGATGGGGGCCTATCCGCAGGCGGAGGAGGAGTTCCGCAACGCGGTGCGGATCGACCCCGGAATGGCAGACGGCTGGCTCGGCCTGCACGCGCTGCGCGTCGACACCACGACCGCGCTGCTGCGGATGTTCCGGCACCGGGAGCGTTTCGGCGAGCAGCGGGCCCGGCACCGGCGCACGCTCAACTCCTGGTACTGGCTGGGCTGGTGGGTGCAGCCCGTACTGGAGAGCCCGCGCGACCTGTTGCTCGCGCACGCCTCCCACTGGCTCGACGGCCGCCATGTCCCGGAGCTGGACCGGGCGCTCGCCGGGCTCCCGCCCGTCGACGCCGATCCCCAGGTCCGCTTTCTGCACGCCTGCCGCGCCTACCTCGTCAAGGACTGGGAACAGCTCGTACGGCACACCGAGCCGCTGATCGACGACCCCATGCTCGGCATCGAGGCCGGCCTGTTCGGCGGGATGGCCCGGGTCCGGCTGGAGATGTACGGACAGGCCGAACCCCTGCTGTCGGCGGCCCTGATGCGCTGTCGCAGCGAGCAGCCGCAGCGCAAGGAACTGCGGTACTGGCTGGCGCGGGCCCACGAGGGGACGGGCCGCTCTGCGGCCGCGCTCCCGCTGTACCGGGCGGTGCACCGGGTCGACCCGGCCTTCATGGACACCTCGGCCCGGCTCGCGGCGATCGCCGAGGGCGACGGCTACGACGACCACGCCGACCTCGCCGCGATCACCCTCACCGGCACCGGACAGGACACCGTCGACGGTCCCGACCTGCTCGACCCGCTCTACGGCGCCGAGGGCCGGGACCTCAAGTACCCCGCGACCGATCTGCCGCCGTCCGGACCGCTGCCGTCGGCAGGCGACCCGGCCGTGCGCGCGAAGAGCGCCGTCCCCGCCTCGCCGCTGCCCGCCGGTCCCACCGACCCCGGGTTACTCGAGGAAGCGCTCGCCGAGCTGGAACGCATGGTGGGCCTGGAGCCGGTGAAGCGCCAGGTCAAGGCGCTGTCCGCGCAGTTGAACATGGCCCGGCTGAGGGCCGGGCAGGGCCTTCCGGTACAGCCGCCCAAACGCCACTTCGTCTTCTCGGGCCCCTCCGGCACCGGCAAGACCACCGTGGCCCGCATCCTCGGCCGCGTCTTCTACGCCCTCGGTCTGCTGGGCGGCGACCATCTGGTGGAGGCGCAGCGGGCCGATCTCGTCGGCGAGTACCTCGGCCAGACGGCCGTGAAGGCCAACGAGCTGATCGACTCGGCCCTCGGCGGTGTCCTCTTCGTCGACGAGGCCTACTCCCTGTCCAACACCGGCTACGGCAAGGGCGACGCCTACGGCGACGAGGCCCTCCAGGTGCTGCTGAAGCGGGCGGAGGACAACCGTGACCACCTGGTGGTGATCCTGGCCGGGTATCCGGAGGGCATGGACCGGCTGCTCGCCGCCAACCCCGGACTGTCCTCGCGCTTCACCACCCGGGTCGACTTCCCCTCGTACCGGCCCCTCGAACTGACCTCGATCGGCGAGGTGCTGGCCGCCGAGAACGGCGATGTGTGGGACGAGGAGGCGCTCGACGAACTGCGTTCCATCGCCGGGCACGTGGTCGACCAGGGCTGGATCGACGAACTGGGCAACGGCCGGTTCCTGCGCACGCTGTACGAGAAGAGCTGCGCCTACCGGGACCTGCGGCTGTCGATGTATCCGGGGAACCTGTCGCGTGACGACCTGTCGACGCTGCGGCTGCCCGATCTGATGCAGGCGTACGGCGAGGTGCTGTCGGGCCGGGGCCCGCAGGATCCGTCGGCCCTGTGACGGATCCCGCGGGCCCGCTCGCGCGTCAGCTCGCCATGGCCCCCTCGGGAGACGGGGGTCCCGTCTGCTCCAGCGGGACCGGGATCTTGACGGCGCTGATCCGCGGCTCGGCCGCCCTGGGCTCCGGGGCCTTGCGGTGCGCCGGATCCCGTACCTCGCCGACCAGCAGCTCCAGTACGTCCTCCAGCGCGACCAGGCCGAGCACCTTCCCGGTGGGGTCGGCGACCTGGGCCAGGTGCGTCGCCGCGCGCCGCATCACCGTGAGCGCGTCGTCCAGCGGCAGTTCGGACCGCAGGGTCGTCATGGGCCGCCAGATGTGCTGAGGCACCGCCCGCTGCGACTCCTCCACGTCGAGTACGTCCTTGACGTGCAGGTACCCCATGAACGCGCCGTTCTCCGCCGCGATCGGGAACCGGGAGTAGCCGGTACGGCCGGTCAGCTCGACGATCTGTCCGGGGGTGACCGAGGGACTGACCGTCACCAGGGACTCGCGCGGCAGCAGCACGTCCATGACCGGGCGGGAACCCAGTTCGAGGGCGTCCTCCAGGCGCTCCTGCTCCTCCGGGTCGAGCAGGCCGGCCTGCCCGGAGTCCTCCACCAGCCGGTTGAGCTGCTCGCTGGTGAAGACGGCCTCGACCTCGTCCTTGGGCTCGACGCGGAAGAGCTTCAGGATGCCCTGGGCGCAGGCGCCGAGGGCCACCGTGATCGGCCGGCACAGGCGGGCGAAGGCGACCAGACCGGGGCTGAGCCACAGCGCCGCCTTCTCGGGGGCCGCCATGGCGAGGTTCTTCGGCACCATCTCGCCGATCACGAGGTGGAAGAAGACCACCGCCGCCAGCGCGATGACGTACCCCAGGGGGTGGATCACACCGGCCGGGAGGTGGACCGCCTCGAACAGCGGCTCCAGCAGCCGGGCGACGGTCGGCTCGGCGACCGCGCCCAGCGTGAGCGAACAGACGGTGATGCCGAACTGGGCGGCGGCCATCATCTGCGGCAGCCGTTCCAGGCCGTAGAGCACCTGGCGGGCCCGGGCGGTGCCGAGCGGCTCGATCTGGCTGCGGCGCACGGACACCAGCGCGAACTCGGCACCGACGAAGAAGCCGTTGGCGAGCACGAGCAGGGCCGCGAAGACGAGTTGGAGCACGCTCATCGGGCCGCCTCCATCACCGCGGCGGTCCTGACCAGGCGCACCCGCTCGGCGCGGTAGTGCCCGACCTGACGCACGGACAGCCGCCAGCCCGGCAGCTCGGCCCGGTCGCCGGGGGCCGGGATCCGGCCCAGCAGGTCGGCCACCAGGCCCGCGACGGTCTCGTACGGGCCCTCCGGCACGTCGAGGCCTATGCGTTGCAGGATGTCGACCCGGCAGCTGCCGTCGACGTCCCAGGCGGGCCTGCCGTCCTCGGGCGGGGCGGCGGCGAGCTCGGGCAGGTCCTGGCCGTCGTGCTCGTCGCGGACCTCGCCGACGAGTTCCTCGACGATGTCCTCCAGGGTGACCACGCCGGCCGTGCCGCCGTACTCGTCGACGACGACCGCGATGGGCTGCTCGCTGCGCAGCCGTGCCAGCAGCGGCTGCACGGGCAGCGACTCGGGCACCAGCAGCGCCGGGCGGGCGATCCGGCCGACGGGGGTGCGCAGCCGGTCCTGGGCGGGGACCGCCAGGGCGTCCTTGAGATGGACCATGCCGACGATCTCGTCGATCTTCTCCCGGTAGACGGGGAAGCGGGACAGGCCGGTGGCACGGGTGAGGTTGACCACGTCCTCGGCGGTCGCCGACGACTGGAGCGCGCTCACCCTGACCCGCGGGGTCATGACGTGCTGCGCGGTGAGCTCGCCCAGCGACAGGGTCCGTACGAAGAGGTCGGCCGTGTCCTGTTCCAGGGCGCCGGCCTGGGCCGAGTGCCGGGCGAGCGAGACGAGCTCGCCCGGGGTGCGGGCGGAGGCCAGCTCCTCGGCGGGTTCGATGCCCAGGGCGCGTACGAGCCGGTTGGCGACGGCGTTGAGCGCCGCGATGACCGGCCGGAACAGACGGGCGAAGCCGTGCTGCGGGCCCGCCACGAACCGGGCGACCTGGAGCGGCTTGGACACCGCCCAGTTCTTGGGCACGAGTTCGCCGATCACCATCTGCACGGCGGCCGCCAGCAGCATGCCGACGACGACGGCGACCCCGGACGCGGCGCTCTCGGGCACGCCGAGCAGGGTGAACGGGCCGCGCAGCAGCCGCGCGAGCGCGGGCTCGGCGAGCATGCCGACGACGAGGGAGGTGATGGTGATGCCGAGCTGGGTGCCGGAGAGCTGGAAGGACAGCTCCTTGAGCGACTCGACGACCGTGCCGGCCCGTCGGTCGCCCTCGGCGGCGGCCTTCTCGGCCTCCGGGCGTTCGACCGTCACGAGGCCGAACTCGGCCGCCACGAAGAATCCGTTGGCGAGGATGAGCACAAAAGCCGCTCCGAGGAGCAGCAGGGAGATGGTCATGATGCCGCCGCCTCCGCAAAGACACGGACGCGGTCCGCGCTATGTCGGCAGGGGGCGGCGCAGGTACTGCAGGACGATCCGTCCATCGCCGGAGAGGGTCACTCCTCGGGTTGCAGGAATCCCCCGTGTACCGGGACGGCACCACAGGGGCGGAGGCGCAGCGAAAGCGCCTCCGTCACCAGATTAATCAAGACACCGGCCTGTGCGGCAGGGTGGACGGCCCCGAGTCAGCCCTGATGTTGCTCCGGGTCGCGGATCGAGCGGGCTTCGACGAGCATGCGCAGGGTGCGCGCGTCGGCGACGGCCCGCTGCCTGGCGATGCCGGGCTGGATGCCGAGCGCGGGCAGGCTGGTGCCGTCACTGAGGTCGAGGAAGACCCAGGGGTCGCCCGCCCGCAGATTCACCCGGAGGATCTCCGCCCAGGCCAGACGGCGCCTGCTCGTGATGTTCACCACGGTGACACCGGAGTCGTCCGCGACGACCTTCACCCGGGCGAGCAGGGCCAGCACCCAGAAGATCACGGCCCCGGTGAGGATGAAGCTGAGCCGCTCCCCCGGGCCGAGCTGCTCCAGCAGCATCGCGACCGCGGAGATGACCACGAAGATCGCGACGCCGGCGCCGAGCAGCACGGCGCGGGTGTGTCCTGGCCGGAAGGTGACGGGCAGGCTGGGCAGGTCGGACATCGGTGTGCGGCTTCCCGGGCTCAGAGACGGCAGGCGTGGATGGCCGTGGTCAGGATGGCCCGTGCGCCGATGTCGTAGAGGTCGTCCATGATCCGCTGGGCCTCCTTGGACGGGACCATCGCGCGGACGGCGACCCAGCCCTCGTTGTGCAGCGGGGAGACGGTCGGGGACTCCAGGCCGGGGGTCAGCGCGACGGCCTTCTCCAGCTGCTCGACCCGGCAGTCGTAGTCCATCATCACGTACGTCCGGGCCACCAGGACGCCCTGGAGGCGGCGCAGGAACTGCTGGACCTTGGGCTCCTCGACGTCCGCGCCGGTGCGCCGGATGACGACGGCCTCGGACTTCATGATGGGGTCGCCGAAGACCTCCAGGCCCGCGTTGCGCAGCGAGGTGCCGGTCTCGACGACGTCCGCGATGACCTCGGCGACCCCGAGCTCGATGGCCGTCTCGACGGCGCCGTCGAGGTGGACCACGGAGGCGTCGACGCCCTGGTCGGCGAGGTAGCCCGCGACGATGCCCTCGTAGGAGGTGGCGACCGTGCGGCCCTTGAGGTCCTGGACGGTGCTCGCGGTGCCGGGCTTGGCGGCGAAGCGGAAGGTGGAGCGGGCGAAGCCGAGCGGCAGGATCTCCTCGGCCCCGGCGGCGGAGTCGACCAGCAGGTCGCGGCCGGTGATGCCGATGTCGAGACGGCCGGAGGAGACGTAGATCGCAATGTCGCGGGGGCGGAGGTAGAAGAACTCGACCTCGTTGACCGGGTCGACGATCCGCAGCTCCTTGGACTCCCGGCGCTGCTGGTAGCCGGCCTCATGCAGCATCTCCGCCGCAGGTCCGGACAGGGAACCCTTGTTGGGGACGGCGATGCGCAGCATGAGGTCGGCTTCCTTCGCTCGGTCGTACGGGAGTGCCGTACGGGGAGTTTCGTACGGGGACGGTGGTGCGGGTGCGGCTCAGAGGTGGGCGTAGACGTCGTCCAGGGAGATCCCCCGGGCGACCATCATCACCTGGACGTGGTAGAGCAGCTGCGAGATCTCCTCGGCGGCTGCCTCCTTGCCCTCGTACTCGGCGGCCATCCAGACTTCGGCGGCCTCCTCGACGACCTTCTTACCGATGGCATGGACACCCTTGCCGACCAGCTCGGCGGTGCGGGAGGTGGCGGGATCGCCGGTGGCGGCCTTGTGCTGGAGCTCGGTGAAGAGCTCCTCGAAAGTCTTCTTGGACATGGTGGTCCTCACCCTACGCGCTCCCGCCGGTACCTCAGTGCCAGGGTTCGGATACTGAACGCAGGGTGGCCGCGGTCGCCACCGCCGCGGTCACCGCCTCGTGGCCCTTGTCCTCGCTGGAGCCCTCGATGCCCGCCCGGTCCAGTGCCTGTTCCTCGGTGTCACAGGTCAGCACGCCGAAGCCGACGGGGACGCCGGTCTCGACGGAGACCTGGGTCAGGCCCTGGGTGACGCCCTGGCACACGTACTCGAAGTGCGGCGTGCCGCCGCGGATGACGACACCGAGGGCGACGACCGCGTCGTAGCCGCGGCCCGCGAGGACCTTGGCCGCGACCGGGAGTTCCCAGCTGCCGGGGACCCTCAGCAGGGTCGGCTCGTCGATGCCGAGGTCGTGCAGGGCGCGCAGCGCGCCGTCGACCAGACCGTCCATCACCTTCTCGTGCCACTGCGCCGCGATGACGGCGACCCGCAGGTCCCCCACGTTGCGTACGGACAGTTCCGGTGCACCCTTGCCGCTCACGTCTCTCCTTCGTGCTGTCTCTTACTGGTTGCCGCAGGTGGACGCGGTGGGCGCGTCCAGCCAGGGCAGGTCGTGCCCCATCCGGTCCCGCTTGGTGCGCAGGTAGCGGATGTTGTGCTCGCCCGCCTGCACGGGCATCGGCTCGCGGCTGGTGACCTCGATGCCGTGGCGCTCCAACGCGGCGGTCTTGTCCGGATTGTTGGTCATCAGGCGTACGCCGCGCACCCCGAGGTCGGCGAGGATCTGCGCGCCGGCCCCGTAGTCGCGGGCGTCGGCGGGCAGGCCGAGTTCGAGGTTGGCGTCGAGGGTGTCGTGGCCGCGTTCCTGGAGCTCGTAGGCGCGCAGCTTGGACAGCAGGCCGATGCCGCGGCCCTCGTGTCCGCGCAGATAGACCACCACGCCCCGGCCCTCGCTCTGGATGCGCTGCAGGGACGCGTCCAGCTGGGGGCCGCAGTCGCAGCGCTGGGAGCCGAAGACGTCGCCGGTGAGGCATTCGGAGTGGACGCGGACCAGGACGTCCTCGCCGTCACCGATGTCGCCGTGGACCAGGGCGACGTGCTCGACGCCGTCGACGGTGGAACGGTAGCCGTACGCGGTGAACGTGCCGTGGACGGTGGGCAGTCGGGTCTCGGCCTCGCGGCGGACGGTGGGTTCGGCGGAGCGCCGGTAGGCGATCAGGTCCTCGATGGAGATGATCGTCAGTCCGTGCTTGCGGGCGAACGGGATCAGCTCGGGCAGCCGCAGCATCCGGCCGTCCTCGCCGGCGATCTCGACGATCGCGCCGGCCGGACGCAGCCCCGCCAGCCGGGCGAGGTCGACGGCGGCCTCGGTGTGGCCGTTGCGGACCAGGACGCCGCCCGGCCGGGCGCGCAGCGGGAAGATGTGGCCCGGACGGACCAGGTCGGTGTGCTGCGCGGTCCCGCTCGCGAGGAGCTGGAGCGTGGTCGCGCGGTCGGCGGCCGAGATGCCGGTGCTCACGCCGTGGGCGGCGGAGGCGTCCACGGAGACGGTGAACGCGGTCTTCATGGACTCGGTGTTGTCCTCGACCATCTGCGGGAGCCGGAGCCGGTCGAGTTCCTCGCCCTCCATGGGGGCGCAGATCAGGCCGCGGCACTCGCTCATCATGAAGGCGACGATCTCGGGGGTGGCCTTCTCGGCGGCCACGACGAGGTCGCCCTCGTTCTCGCGGTCCTCGTCGTCGACGACGACGATGGGCCGGCCGGCCGCGATGTCGGCGATGGCCTGTTCGATCGGGTCGAGCACGAAGTCCTCGAAGTCGTCGGAGCCGTACAGGATCGGTGCCGTGCTCATGCCGGTGCTCCTTCCAGGGCGGGCTGGGGGCCCTTGCGGGACCGCAGCCACCAGTCGCGCATGCCCCACAGGACGAGCGCGCCGTAGATGACGTAGACGAATCCGGAGAAGGCGAAGCCGTTGGCGAAGTTCAGGGGGACGCCGACGACGTCGACGAGCAGCCAGGCGAACCAGAACTCGACCATGCCGCGCGCCTGGGCGTACATCGCGACGACGGTGCCGACGAAGATGTAGGCGTCGGGCCAGGGGTCCCAGGACAGGGACGGGTAGGCCTTGAAGAGCAGGGCCACGGCGACGGTGCCGACGGCGGCGGCCGCGACCAGCACCGCGCGCTCGCGCCAGGTGGCGAAGCGCACGGCGATGTGGCCGTCCTCGCCCTGGCCCTTGCCGCGGTTCCACTGCCACCAGCCGTAGACGGCGACGACCATGACGACGATCTGCTTGCCCGCGCTGCCGGAGAGGTGGGCGGTGGCGAAGGCCGCGAACAGGATGAGGCCGGAGACGAACTGGGCGGGCCAGCTCCACAGGGAGCGCCGCCAGCCGAAGGCGAGCGCGATCAGCCCGATCACGTTGCCGATCATGTCCGACCACTTGATGTGCTGGTCGAGCAGGACGAAGGCCTCGGAGTTCAGCCAGTTCACCGGGTGCTCCCCTGGCCGGCCGCGAGCAGGCGCTCGACGTACTTGGCGACGACGTCCACCTCGAGGTTGACCGGGTCGCCGGGCTGCTTGTGGCCGAGCGTGGTCAGGGCGAGGGTGGTGGGGATGAGGCTGACGGTGAAGTAGTCGGGGCCGGCCTCGACGACGGTGAGGCTGATGCCGTCGACCGTGATGGAGCCCTTCTCGACGACGTAGCGCGCGAGGTCCGCGGGGAGCGAGACCTTCACGATCTCCCAGTTCTCGGAGGGCGTGCGCGCCAGGACTTCGCCGGTGCCGTCGACGTGGCCCTGCACGATGTGGCCGCCGAGGCGGGCACCCACGGCGGTGGGGCGTTCGAGGTTGACGCGGGAGCCTACGCCCAGGGCGCCGAGGCTGGAGCGGTCGAGGGTCTCGGCCATGACGTCGGCGGTGAACTCGTCACCCTCGTGCTCGACGACCGTGAGACAGACACCGTTCACGGCGATGGAGTCGCCGTGCTTCGCGCCCTCGGTCACGACGGGGCCGCGCAGCCGGAAGCGTGAGGCGTCGCCGAGGTTCTCGACGGCGGTGATCTCGCCCAGCTCTTCGACGATTCCGGTGAACACTTCCCGGGTCCTCCTGCCACATAGGGGCACGGACTCCGGGGCCTGTCGAGGACGACAGAAAGTACGGACTGCGGCACCGGGGACGACGCCGGACAGACTCGTCCACACGGACGAGCACATACGGCGGCGTGCACGAATGCCCGCCCGCCGCGCACTGCCTCCCATCCGGACTTTAACCGTCGGTCCAGGAATTTCACCTGGTCAACCGGCCGCTGGAAGCGGCCGGGTCGCGGACTGTAACCGCCGGTTCGGACTTTCACCGACCCCGGAGTGCGCTGCTTTAGGTACAGGGCCAGTGTGCCACGGCCGATCGGTGTCCATGCTTGCGACCCGTGTGGGGTCGCTCACAAGTGACGTCACCGGCTTCCCGAACAGCCGCAGGGGACCTAACCGCCGACCTAACCGCCGCTCGCCCCGGACCACTTGAGGCTGGTCCATACCTATTGACGGAGTGGTCTAGTCCTTTTTAGGGTTCGGATCATGCCCGGCGGCGGTGACGACGGCCCTTGCCCGCCGCCGGGCCGCCCCACATCTGCATCCCCGCCCTTCGCCGGGGGTCCCGCTACGGCTCCCCGGGTCCGAACAGCTCCCGCTGGGCCGACTCGCGTGCCGTCAGCAGCGCCCCGCGCAGCACCGCGGCCCCGCCCAGCAGGCCGGCCCGCACCTCCGTCGGCAGCGGGGACATCCCGCGGATCCGCTCCGCGACCCGGGCGGCGAGCACCTCGCCACCGGCCTGCCCCACCTCGCCACCGAGGACCACGCAGCCCGGGTCCAGCACGGCGGCGACGGAGGCGACCCCGACGGCGACCCGGCCGGCCAGGGCGTCCAGGAAACGGCCGGCGGCGGCACCGGGCGAGGAGACCGCCTCGGCGACCAGGGCCGCGGCCCGTGGCTCATGGGTGGCGGGCGCGGCGAGGATGCCGTACTCCGCGGCGAGAGCTGTGATCGCCTCCGACCCCACCAGGGCGTGGAAACCGCCGTCGCAGCCCGTGGCCGAGGGGAGCCCGCCGGTCCCCGGCACCGGCAGGAAGCCGATCTCCCCGGTGCCGCCGGAGGCGCCCCGGCGCAGGACACCGTCGAGGACCACGGCCGCACCGGTGCCGTGGCCGAGCCAGAGCAGCACGAAGGTGTCGCGGTCGCGGGCCGCGCCGTCGCGCTGCTCGGCCAGGGCGGCGAGGTTGGTCTCGTTCTCGACCAGGACCCGGGCGTCCGGGAACCGCTCCTGGAGCGCGGCCATCAGACGGCGGTGCCATTCGGGCAGACCCGTGGAGTCGCGCAGTTCACCGGTGGCCGGTGCGATGAGGCCGGGGGCGCCGATGCCGACCGTGTGCAGCCGGTCGACGCCGGCCTCCTTCGCGACCCGTTCGACCAGCGCGACCGCCCGTTCGAGGGCCGGCCCCGTGTCCGTGTCGCCGCCGATCGGCACCGACGCCTCGGCGAGCACCTCGCCGAGCAGGTCGGAGACGACCGCGGTGACACCCTCGGTGCGCACGTCCAGGGCTGCGAGATGGGCGAGATCGGCGACGATGCCGTACAACCGGGCGTTCGGGCCGCGCCGTTGCTCCCCGGACTCGCCCACCACCGCGATCAGGCCGGAGACGGTGAGCCGTTCGACGAGGTCGGCGACGGTCGGCCGGGACAGGCCGGTGCGCTCTTTCAACTGCCCTGCCGTCAACGGGCCTTCCTGCAACAGCCGCAGGGCGAGCCGGTCGTTGATGGCCCGGGCGGTGCTCGGGGATGCGGGCATGCCGGGAATCCTCCCAGATCGGCGCGGCCGCCCGGCGGGCACCTGCCCCCTCGCACCGCGTGGCCTCATTACCCCTATCTATCAGGCAGGGTTCCTGATAGTTTACGTCGGCGCTACAGGGATGGACACGTCCGGGAGGGGCCCGAGAATGAGTGCAGTGGTCTACG
Source organism: Streptomyces sp. NPDC002265 (assembly GCF_040296125.1). Lineage (NCBI taxonomy): Bacteria > Bacillati > Actinomycetota > Actinomycetes > Kitasatosporales > Streptomycetaceae > Streptomyces > Streptomyces sp. NPDC002265. Next base: position 22,262 of record NZ_JBEOWS010000100.1, read on the forward strand.
AGGCGTCCGAGGTGCGGCGCGCCCGGTACGCCGTGGCGGCCGTGTTCGCCGTGCACGGCGCCGTCACCGGCTCGTTCGCGACCCGGGTGCCCTGGATCCAGGACCACGCCTCGCTCAGCACCGGCCAGCTCGGGCTGGCCCTGGCCTTCACGGCGTTCGGCGCCTCCTGCGCCATGCCGCTGGCCGGCCGGATCAGCCACACCCTCGGCAGCCGCAACGCCCTGCGCGGCCTGATCGCGCTGTGGACGGTGTCGCTGATCCTGCCCGCCCTGGCGACCAACCTGTACACGCTGTGCCTGGCGATGTTCGCCTACGGGGCGAGCGCGGGCATGGCGGACGTGGCGATGAACGCGCTGGGCGTCGAGGTCGAGCGGCTGCTCGACAAGTCGATCATGTCCGGGCTGCACGGCATGTGGAGCGCGGGCGCCCTGATCGGCTCGGCGGCCGGCACCCTCGCCGCCCACCTCGGAGCGGACGCGCGCCTGCACTTCGCGCTGGCCGCCACGGTCCTCACCCTGCTCGGCGTGTCGGTCTGCCGCTGGGTGCTGGACCTCCAGCCGGCCGAGGACGAGGAGCCGCCGCCGCGGTTCGCGCTGCCGCCGCGCTCGGCGCTGCTGATCGGCGCGGTCGGCTTCTGCGCGGTGTTCGCGGAGGGCGCCAGCCTGGACTGGTCGGCGGTGTACCTGCGCGACCGGCTGGAGACGTCGGCGGGTCTCGCGGCGGCCTCGACGACCGGCTTCATGCTGACCATGGCGGTGGCCCGGATCCTCGGGGACGCGGCGGTGGACCGCTTCGGCGCGGTGCGCACGGTCCGCTCGGGCGGTGTCCTGGCCGCGCTCGGCGGACTGCTCGTCGTAGTGGCCGGCCATCCGGCCGTGGCGATGGGCGGGTTCGCGCTGATGGGGCTCGGGATCGCGGTCGTCGTACCGCTGTGCTTCGCGGCGGCGGGCCGCAGCGGCCCGAACCCCAGCCAGGCCATCGCGGGCGTCGCGACGATCACGTACACCTCGGGGCTGATCGCGCCGAGCCTGATCGGCGGGGTCGCCCAGGCGACCAGCCTGATGGTGTCGTTCTGCCTGGTGACCGCGCTGTCCTGCGGGCTCGCCGTGTTCGTGGGCGTGCTGCGGGCCGGTGAGCGCGACCGGCCGACGGTCAGTCCGCGGACCGCAGCAGTTCCCGACCCGCGGCCCTGAACCGCTCGCTCCAGGGCGCGGGCCGCAGGGTCGCCGCGTCCAGCCGGACCAGCACCCGGGTGCCCTGGGCGTAGGTGACCGCCCCGTCGGCCGAGCAGAACCGGAACCCGTACGTCAGACCGGTGTTGCCGAGCCGTTCCAGCCAGAGGTGGACGGCGTAGGTGCCGGTCCGGGTGACCGGGGCGTCGTAGCTGATCCGGAGTTCCCGGACCGCGTTGCAGGCGTCCCCGGCCGCCGCCCAGTCGCCGTCGAACCGTATGCCGTGCTCCTGCCACAGCTCGCTCCACGCCCGCTCGACCATGAGCGGGTAGCGGGCGTTGTGCAACAGGCCGAGGGCGTCGAGGTCGTCGAAGTGGACGGTGACGGGGACGAGCCGGCCGTAGGAGAGGGCGGGGGCGATCGAGGCTTCGGCGGTCACGGGTGGTGCTCCTGACACAGTTGAGACGCTTACGTCCATCCTAAGCGGACGCTCAGCAGCGCTCTCGCCTCATACACCCCGCGCTCCCCGGCCGCCCTGCCGACGGCGCCCACCACGCCTTCCGGGCTCCCCAGAAAAGGCCCTGACCAGCCCCCTCCTCGACAATGGTGCGGACGGTCGTACCCTCCGACGAAAGCGAACCCGCACCATGGATCTCGGTGTCCGCTGGAAACTGCACGGGGACGGACGCACTCCGGCGCCGGGCGCGGTGGTCCGGCCCGACGAACGGCTGTCCTGGCCCCGCACGGTGGGGCTCGGCGCCCAGCACGTGGTGGCGATGTTCGGCGCGTCGTTCGTGGCACCCGTGCTGATGGGCCTGGACCCGAACCTCGCGATCATGATGTCCGGCGTCGCCACCGTGATCTTCCTGCTCGCGACCCGCGGCCGGGTGCCCAGCTACCTGGGCTGTTCGCTGTCCTTCGTCGGGGTCGCCGCGGTGATCCGCGCCCAGGGCGGCACCAGCGCCACGGTGACCGGCGCGGTCTTCGTCGTCGGCGTCGCCCTGTTCCTGGTCGGACTGGCCGTGCAGCGCTTCGGAGCACGGATCATCCACGCCGCGATGCCCCCGATCGTGACCGGCGCGGTCGTGATGCTGATCGGCTTCAACCTCGCCCCGGTCACCGCCTCCACGTACTGGCCGCAGGACCAGTGGACGGCCCTGCTGGTGATGCTGTTCACCGGTATGGCGGTCGTCTGTCTGCGTGGTTTCTGGTCCCGCATCGCGATCTTCCTGGGGCTGGTCTTCGGATACGGCATCTCCTGGGCCTTCGACGCGATCTTCGGGAAGATCCACTCGGTGGACGCGAGCGGCAAGCTCACCGACCACTGGCGGCTGGACCTGTCCGGCGTCGGCAAGGCCCACTGGATCGGGCTGCCGTCGTTCCACGGGCCGACGTTCCAGTGGTCGGCGATCCTGGTCGCGCTGCCGGTCGTCATCGCGCTGGTCGCGGAGAACGCCGGGCACGTCAAGGCGGTCGGCGAGATGACCGGGGACCCGCTGGACGACGAGCTCGGCACGGCGATCTCGGCGGACGGCGCGGCCTCCATGCTGTCGACCGCGGTGGGCGGTCCGCCCAACACCACCTACTCCGAGAACATCGGCGTGATGGCCGCGACCCGCGTCTACTCGACCGCCGCCTACTGGGCCGCCGCCGGCTTCGCCCTGCTGTTCGGCCTGTGCCCGAAGTTCGGCGAGGTCGTCGCGGCGATCCCGGGCGGGGTGCTCGGCGGCATCACGGTGATCCTGTACGGCATGATCGGCCTGCTCGGCGCCCAGATCTGGCTCAACGCCAGGGTGGACCTGCGCAACCCGCTGAACCTGGTGCCGGCCGCCGCGGGCATCATCATCGGCGTCGGCAACGTCAGCATGAAGTTCACGGCCAACTTCTCGCTGAGCGGGATCGCCCTCGGCACCCTGGTCGTCATCACCGGATACCACGCGCTGCGCGCCTTCGCACCGGCCCATCTCAAGCCCCAGACGCCCCTGCTCGACGCGGGCACGTCGACGTACGACGACGGCTCCGGCGGCGACAGCGGCAGCGGCGGTCAGCCCGCCAGGTCGTAGGCGTACGAGGCGCTGAACGTGCCCGGCTCTCCCTTGCAGCCGTCGGACTCCCCCGGCAGCTTCACCCACAGATAGGCGTCGATGCGCCCCTCGCCGGTGTCCAGCGTGGGCGCCCGGCCGATCCTCCGGCCGTCCGGGTCGCACCACTGTCCGTCGGCCGGGGCGCCGTTGCCGTTGCGGCTGGTGTCGATCACCGCGCCGAGGTCCGCGGGCCCGCCGAGGGCGTCGAGGACCGCACGGTCGTAGGTGATCTCGTCGGCGGTGCGGTGGAAATTGGAGACGTTGCTGAAGACGCCGTCGGAGGAGGCGGGCGACGCGGCACCCGCCTGCCTGAGCAGGGCCGCCTGCTGCGCCGCGGGGTTCCAGGCCGAGTGGCCGGCGTCGTAGTAGACCCGGGCCCGCGGGTCGGCGCCCTTGAGCACCCGGCCGGCCCGGGCCAGCGAGGCGAAGCGGGCGCCCCGGTCGGCGGCGGAGAGGCAGTCGGACTGCGCAACCGCGTCGGGTTCCAGCACCACCATGACCTCGCCGGAGCCCAGCCCGGCGGCGACCTGGTCGATCCAGCCGTCGTAGGCGTCGAGGTCGGACGCCCCGCCCTCGGAGGCTCCGCCGCAGTCGCGGTCCGGGATCGCGTACACGACGACGGTCGGCACCCGGCCCGCGGCGGCCGCCGCCGCCGTGACCTCGCGGACCCGTGCGGTGGTGTCCGCCGCGTCGGCGTCGGTGAACCACACCGCGGCCGGCTCCTCGGCGATCCGGGACTCGATGACGGCCGCGCGGGGGTCGCCGGGGTGGTCGTGGA
>NZ_JBEOWS010000101.1:0-26252 GCF_040296125.1 Streptomyces sp. NPDC002265
GCCCCCGACCGAGATCACTCGGTCGGGGGCCGTCGCCGTGCCCGGATCTGCGTCAGCGCAGTTCCTTCGGTGGTGTGCGCTTGCTGTCCACCGCGTCCACCCGTACCAGTTCGCCCCACACCACGTACCGGTAGCGGCTCGTGTACACCGGGGTGCAGGTCGTCAGCGTGATGTAGTGGCCCGGCTTCGTCTTCCCCGACTCCTTGGGGACGGACCCGAGGACCTTGACGTTGTACTTCGAGGTCTCGGGGAGAATCGCGTAGACCTTGTAGACGTACCACTTGTCCTTGGTCTCGAAGACGACCGGGTCGCCCTTTGCGACCTTGTCGATGTTGTGGAACTTCGCCCCGTGGCCGTCGCGGTGGGCGGCCAGGGCGAAGTTGCCGTTCCTGCCCGACGTGGGCAGCGTGGCCTTGACCGGATCGACGTAGTAACCGGCGACCCCGTCGTTGAGCACCTTCGTCGACGTGCCCTTCTCGACCAGGACCTCGCCGTTCCTCATCGAGGGCACATGCAGGAAGCCGATGCCGTTGCGGGTGTCGAGCGCGCCGGGGCCGGTGTCCGGCCCGGCGGCCCAGCCGTCGCGGACCTTGTCGGCCTCCTTGTGCGCCGCCCGGTCGGCGACGACGTTCGTCCACCACAGCGAGTAGACGACGAACAGACCGAGCACCAGGCCCGCCGTGATGAGCAGTTCACCGAAGACACTGACCGCCTGGGCGATCCGGCCCTGTCCCCGGCGCCGCGGCGCGGGCCCGGACTCGGGCACGGCGGTGTGCTCTTCGGTCTCATCGGCGGTCGCTGCCACTGTTTCCTCTGCCCTTAACTGACGAGCGCATCCGGCTTGCCCTTGCTGCGCGGCCGTACCTCGACCATCTTGCCCCAGACGATCAACCGGTACTTGCTGGTGAACTCCGGCGTGCACGTCGTCAGAGTGATGTAGCGGCCCGGCCCGGTGAAACCCGACCCGGCGGGAACGGGGTTGATGACGGTGGTGTTGCTCGGCGACGTCACCGGCAGCATCGACGTCATCTTGTAGACGAAGTAGGCGTCCTGGGTCTCGACCACCACCTCGTCGCCCGCCTGGAGCCGGTTGATGTACCGGAACGGCTCACCGTGCGTGTTGCGGTGGCCGGCGAGCGCGAAGTTGCCCGTCTTAGCGTCGGGCATCGCGGTCTTGAGCGGACTCTCGCCGTAGTGCCCGACCATGCCCTTGTCGAGCACCTTCTTGTTGCTGACGCCCTCCGCGATCGGCACGACGACGTCCAGCTTGGGAATGTGCAGGATGGCGAAGCCCTGCCCGGGCGAGAAGGTGCCCGGCGCCCGCTTCCCGCTCGCCCAGTCCTGCTGGAGGCTGCTGGCCTCCTTGCCCGCCTGGGCATGGGCCCGCACGTTCGTCCACCACAGCTGGTAGGTGACGAACAGCAGCATCAGCACGCCGGTCGTGATGAACACCTCACCGATCGCCCGGCTGGCGACCACGGCCGGGCCGGCCTTGCGCGCCCGCGCCTGCTTGCGCGCCTCGACCCGGGACAGGGGTGCGCGGGATCCGGACCCACCCGACGGTGTACCGGTCTCGGGTGCGCCGCCCCCATGACGCCCACCACGACGCTTGGCGGCCTTTCTGCGGGCCGCGCGGCCGCCCGGGGTGGCTGGAGTGGCGGACGAGGCCGCTGAGGCCGCAGAAGCCGATACAGGCCCACCGGGTCCCATGAGCGACGGGTCGGGCAGCCGCAACGCGACGGTCTCGTCGTCGAGGGGGCGTCCGTACGACGCGCCGTCGTAACGGTCCCCGAGCGCGGTCACGCCGTGGCCCTGCCCACCACCGGGGCGAGCCCCGCCGACCTCGCCACGGCACCCGCGTAGCCGCACTCGACCAGCCAGTTGGCCAGCATCCGGTGGCCGTGCTCGGTCAGCACCGACTCGGGGTGGAACTGCACGCCCTCGACCGGGAGTTCCCGGTGGCGCAGCCCCATGATGATGCCGTCGTGCGTGCGGGCCGTGACCTCCAGCTCGTCCGGCACCGTCGCCGGCTCCGCGGCCAGCGAGTGGTACCGGGTCGCCGTGAAGGGGGACGGCAGACCGGCGAAGACGCCCTTGCCGCCGTGCTCCACCGGCGAGGTCTTGCCGTGCAGCAGTTCCGGGGCGCGGTCCACCACACCGCCGTACGCCACCTGCATGGACTGCATGCCCAGGCAGACCCCGAAGACCGGGACACCGGTGGCGGCGCAGTGGCGCACCATCTCGATGCAGACACCGGCCTCCTCGGGCGTGCCCGGACCGGGTGACAGCAGCACCCCGTCGAAACCGTCCTGCGCGTGCGCGGTCGACACCTCGTCGTTGCGCAGGACCTCGCACTCGGCGCCCAGCTGGTACAGGTACTGGACCAGGTTGAAGACGAAGCTGTCGTAGTTGTCGACGACGAGAATGCGCGCGCTCACTGGTTGTCCACCGTCACATCGTTGAAGGGCAGCAGCGGTTCGGCCCACGGGAAGACGTACTGGAAGAGGACGTAGACCACGGCCAGAACCAGCACGATCGAGATCAGCGCCTTGACCCAGGCGTTTCCCGGCAGCTGCCGCCAGATCCAGCCGTACATGCCGTCCCTTCCCCTCGTACCACGGCACCAGACTCACGCCGCACGGCACCAGACTAACGGCGCAGCGCCTCGGGTTCGCCTGCCTCCACGGGCTGTGTGGAGTCCAGGTGCGCCCACACGATCAGCCGGTGACTGTGCCCCCACTCGGGATCGCACGTGGTCAACGTCAGATAGCGGCCCGCACGCGTATACCCGGACTTACGTGGCACAGGGGCGATCACCTCAACGTCCGTGGGCACGGTTTTGTAGGGACCTTTGTCGATCCGATAGGTGAACCAGGTCGTCCCGTCCGTCAGCACCACCGCGTCCCCCCGGCGCAGCTGCGGAAAGTCCTTGAAAGGGTCACCGTACGTACGCCGGTGACCGGCCACGGAGAAGTTGCCCGTCTGCCCCAGCCTCGCGGTGCCCGCGTAGTGGCCCAGGCCCTTCTTCAGGGTGTCGGTGGCGGTGCCCTCCAGGACCGGCTTGTTCCACGTGAAACCGAGCCGGGGGATGTACATGATCGCGAAGGGCCTGCCGCTCCGGTACGCCGCCGGCGCCGGGGCGGGGGAGGCGGCGGCACCGGGGGCCGGCGACGGCCGGACACCGCCGTGCGCCCACTCCTGCTGCAACTGGTCGATCTGGTGGTCCATGACCCGGTCGGCCTTCACCCCGGTCCAGAACAGCACGTAGACGACGAAGAGCACGATCACCGTGCCCACGGTGATGCAGAGCTCGCTGAAGGTCCTGACGATCACACGCACCGACACAGGACCCTCCGGCGGCTGCTCTACTCCACAGGCTTCGCGTAGTGCAGATCCACTGTGCCCGAGTAGCCGGGCAGAGTCACCGTGCCGTTCTCGGTGACTTTCCAGCCGAGCCCGTAGACGTTGACGTACACCATGTAGTTCTGGATCGCCGGGGCTTCCGCGAGGGACTTCTGCAGCTTCTCCGGGTCACCGACCGCAGTGATCTTGTACGGCGGCGAGTAGACCCGGCCCTGGAGGATCAGGGTGTTGCCGACACAGCGCACGGCACTGGTGGAGATCAGCCGCTGGTCCATGACCTTGATGCCCTTGGCGCCACCCGCCCACAGGGCGTTCACCACGGCCTGGAGGTCCTGCTGGTGGATGACCAGATAGTCGGGCTGCGGCTCGGGGTAGCCCGGGAGCTTGGCCGTCGCGTCCGGCGGGGCGTCGTTGAGGGTGACCGTGATCGCCTCCCCCTTGAGCTTCTGGGTCCCCGCCCGCTTCTCCAGGGCCGTGACCTTCGCGTCCTCCGCGGCGGTGCTGCCGTCGTCGCCCGCGGCGAGGGACTCGACGTCGTTGCGCAGGGTCGCGTTGGACTCGTCCAGCTGGCCGTTCTTGCGGCTGCGCTCCTGGATGAGGTCGGACAGCTTCAGCAGCGAGGTGTCCGTACGGATGTTGGTGCCCTTGGCCGTGTTGAAGCTGGTGAAGAAGAGCAGCCCGGCCAGCGCGAAGACGGCGACCGTGAGCACCCGAACGGGCCGGAGACCGCCCCGGCGGTGGTCAGGACTGGATTCGGTCCCGGGAGAGTCGGCAGAATTGCTCAACGTACCCTTATCTCCTTCGACGCCACGGAAGCACTACGCTAACGGACGCCCGGGGGAGCGCTAAGAGTCCCCTTGTACGCTGCCCCGAGCCAGTCAGAGTTCCCTGCGCGGCCACGCAGCGCATCGACAGGAGAGACCCTCGTGCCGAAGTCACGTATCCGCAAGAAGGCCGACTACACGCCGCCCCCGGCGAAGCAGGCGACCACCATCAATCTCAACAGCCGTGGCTGGGTCGCGCCGGTCATGCTGGCCATGTTCCTCATCGGCCTCGCCTGGATCGTCGTCTTCTACGTGTCCGACGGCTCCCTGCCCATCGACAAGCTGGACAACTGGAACATCGTGGTTGGTTTCGGCTTCATCGCGGCGGGATTCGGCGTCTCCACCCAGTGGAAGTAGGGCGGTCCGGGGCTCTGCCCACGGTTATCCGCTGAGTTATCCACAGCCGTTTTCCACATGGGGAAAAGAAAGACGATCTGTGGATAACTCATCGAGGGTTGACGCCGGTGTGACGGAATCGCCCATCGTCGAAAGCTTGTTCGCCCCTTGTTTGACCTGCGAATACTCGGGTCAGTGACAGGGGGCACAGCTGTTCCCGCACGATGTGCACAAGATCCGCCACAAGCTGTGGACAACCGACCGCTCAGGTGAGCTGGAACGTCCTCAACAGCGTCACGCCCACAATGACGGCCAGCGCCACTGCACAGCTGCCGTACTGCACCAGAGCGCGGTGCCGGCGCGGCGCGTGGACCATGGCGTAGCCGATGGCGACACCGGCGACCAGGCCGCCGATGTGTGCCTGCCAGGCGATGTTCATGCCCGGGCCGAAGGTGAAGAGCAGGTTGATCGCCAGCAGGGCGATCACGGGACGCATGTCGTAGTTGAGCCGGCGCATGAGTACGGCCGTGGCGCCGAAGAGCCCGAAGATCGCGCCGGAGGCCCCGAGCGAGGGCTGGTTGGGCGCGGCGATCAGATAGCTGAGCGCACTGCCGGCCAGCCCGGAGACGAAGTAGAGCGCCAGGTAGCGGGCCCGACCGAGGGCCGCCTCCAGGGGGCCGCCGATCCACCACAGGCTGAGCATGTTGAACAGGATGTGGATATAGCCACCGTGCAGGAACATCGCGGTGAGCAGCCGGTACCACTGGCCCTGCGCGACGCCCTGGACTCCGGTGACGTGCCGGCTCAATGCCTGGCCGATCAGGTCGAACCGTTCGGTGAAGCTGTCGCCCACGGCATGCTGGACGAGGAAGAAGACCAGGTTGAGGCCGATCAGCACCTTGGTGGCCAGACGCGGATCGGCGGCGACGGTGCCGCCCGCGACGGTGCGGGGCCGGGCCGCGGCCGCACTGGTGCCGGATTCGCGGGCGCAGTCGGGGCACTGGAAGCCGACCGAGGCGTTGACCATGCACTCGGGGCAGATCGGGCGCTCGCAGCGGGTGCAGCGGATTCCGGTCTCACGGTCCGGGTGCCGGTAGCAGCCGGGCAGACTCTGGGCGTCCTGCCGACTGCCGCGAGCCTGGTCCATGGCATCCCCTAGGTCGTCGTATGCAATGCCTCGCCCCGCTCATCCTTACGGACGAGCGGGGCATAAGGTTCCCTGCGGCTTGATCCGCGGACAAGCCCTGAGCGTCAGCCCTATCGGGTCTCGACGACGACCGACTCGATGACGACCTCGTTGACCGGGCGGTCGGTGCGCGGGTTCGTCTGGGTGGAGGCGATGGAGTCGACGACCTTCTGGCTCGCCGCGTCGGTGACCTCGCCGAAGATGGTGTGCTTGCGGTTCAGCCAGGCCGTCGGGGAGACGGTGATGAAGAACTGCGAGCCGTTGGTGCCCGGGCCGGCGTTGGCCATGGCCAGCAGATAGGGCTTCGAGAACTGGAGCTCCGGGTGGAACTCGTCCTCGAACTGGTAGCCGGGGCCGCCGGTGCCGTTGCCCAGCGGGTCACCGCCCTGGATCATGAAGCCGCTGATCACCCGGTGGAAGACCGTGCCGTCGTAGAGCCTGGCCGTGGACTTCTCGCCCGTCTCGGGGTTGGTCCACTCACGCTCGCCCTGGGCGAGTTCGACGAAGTTCTTGACCGTCTTGGGCGTGTGGTGCGGGAAGAGCCGAACCTCGATGTCGCCATGGTTGGTCTTCAGGGTGGCGTAGAGCTGCTCGGCCACGGTCTGCCTTCCGTTGTCTTTCTGTGACTGCCCGAATCCTCGCACGGCCCGGGCGGCGCGGCGCCCGACGACTTCTTCTGGGCGGATATCCGGGTACTTGCTTGCGGAAAACGGCACCAGTGCTCCCACGACACGGGCACTCGGCAGCGATCCGTGGCATTGTCGACGGCAAGCTCACGTTCTCCGCATTCATCCGCTATTGCACTTGATCACCGACCGAGATGCTCTTGGCCGGAAGCGATCGCAAGTCGGACGGTATGACCCGTATGCCCGTCCGCGCATGCCCCGGCGGACGCCGACAGGCATGATCCGTAAAAGGGTGGAAAGCCGAATTACCGTACGCCACCGAGGAGGAGGAACCCGTGACCCGCATCGACAGCGTGCGCGCCGCGACCGAAACGGCGAAGGACAGCGTGCTGCACGCCGCGGAAGTTGTGGCGCCCTACGCCGACACGGCCAAGGAAAAGGCCGCGTACTACGCATCCGAGGCCCGCGTACGGCTCGCGCCCAAGGTGTCGCAGGCCGCGGAACAGGCCCGCGTCCAGTACGACGCCTACCTGGCACCCCGGCTGGAACAGGCGCGCTCCCATGTGCCGCCCAAGGTCGACCAGGCTGCCCAGGAGGCGGCGGTCCGCACCCGCGAAGTCGCCCGGCAGGCCGCCGACTACTCGCGTCCGAAGATCGAGCAGGCGGTGGCTGCGGCCGGTCCCGTCAAGGACGAGGCGGCCGCCCGAAGCCTCGCCGCACTGGCCGCGCTGCGCGGTCAGGTGACCCCGAAGGAGATCCAGCAGCTGGCCCGCAAGCACAAGCGGCGGGCGAAGGCCGGGCGGGCCGTGAAGGTGATGGCCGGTCTGGCCGCGCTGGCAGCCTGCGCCTTCGTCGCATGGAAGTGGTGGGACAGGCAGGCCAACCCGGAGTGGCTCGTCGAGCCGCCGGCCGCGACGGACGTACCCGAGTCGAATCGACTGGCCTCGGTGGACGGCAGCCAGTCCGCCCTCGATCCCGAGGTGCAGGCCAAGGAGGCCGAGGAAGAGGCGGCGGACCGCGAGGACCGCGGCTGACGCCGGACCCGGCCGAGTACCGCCGAGGGGCGGAGAACCTGGTGGTTCTCCGCCCCTCGGCGATGTTTCACGTGGAACCGTGGAGGCGTGTTTTGCGGTGACGTTTGCAACGCACCGACTCTCCACAATCCCCTCACGTTTCCTTGACGCAACGCACCCGTCCGGTCACGCGGTCGCGCGGATGCCGTTTCACGCAAGGCCGCAGCCTCGGAGGGGCTTCGCCGCGCCTGCCCGGCCGCCTTCTCGGCGACGGTCGGCCGACGCCACTCTCCGCGCATATTTGCGCAAAGAACTGCAACGCCCCGGGCCCCCTCCTGGATCACCCGAGTGACACACGTCACGGAACACGCAAAAGACCGGCCGGACACCTGCGAGGTGTCCGGCCGGTCCGTTCTGTGGAGCCTAGGGGAGTCGAACCCCTGACATCTGCCATGCAAAGACAGCGCTCTACCAACTGAGCTAAGGCCCCGGAAGCAAGGCGTCCGACCGGAGAAACCGCATCCCGGTGGGCGCCGCAGACCAGACTACCGGGTCCCCCCGGGTATCTCGCAAAAAGTTGGGGGGTCCCCGTGGGCGACCACTCTCCGTAAGATGCTCGACGTGGTTCGCTACAGCGAACCGCCGTTTTTTGGGGAAGCGATGGGGAGACGCAATGGACGCCGCACAGCAGGAAGCGACCGCGAGAGCGCGGGAACTGCAGCGGAACTGGTACGGGGAGCCACTGGGGGCGCTCTTCCGTAAGCTCATAGAAGACCTGGGCCTCAACCAGGCCCGGCTGGCGGGGGTACTGGGCCTGTCCGCGCCGATGCTGTCCCAGCTGATGAGCGGTCAGCGGGCGAAGATCGGCAATCCGGCCGTGGTGCAGCGGGTCCAGCTGCTCCAGGACCTGGCGGGACAGGTCGCGGACGGCAGCGTCAGCGCCGCCGAGGCCACCGCGCGGATGGACGAGATCAAGAGGTCACAGGGGGGCTCGGTGCTCAGCAACAGCACACAGGCGACCAGCAGTTCGGGTGCGCCCACGGTCAAGCGAGTGGTCCGGGAGATCCAGTCGCTGCTGCGGTCGGTGGCCGCCGCCGGCGACATCATCGAGGCCGCGGACACCCTCGCCCCGACCCACCCGGAGCTGGCAGAGTTCCTCCGGGTCTACGGCGCCGGCCGCACCTCGGACGCGGTGACGCACTACCAGTCCCACCAGAGCTGACGCCGACGGCCCGGTGACCGAAGGGGGTTCGGGGACCGGGCCGACGCCCTGAGGGGGCACGCACGAGCCGTCGCGCCCGCCGTGGGAGGAGTCGTCGCCCCTGCCGCGGGGGAGGGCAAGAGGGAACGCCTCAGGGGGAGGAGCAGCGCACAGCCATGGGTGAGGTCTTCGCCGGCCGGTACGAACTGGTCGACCCGATCGGACGCGGTGGGGTCGGCGCCGTCTGGCGCGCCTGGGACCACCGCCGACGCCGCTATGTGGCCGCCAAGGTCCTTCAGCAGAGCGACGCGCACTCGCTGCTGCGCTTCGTGCGTGAGCAGGCGATGCGCATCGACCATCCCCATGTGCTCGCGCCCGCCAGCTGGGCCGCCGACGACGACAAGGTCCTGTTCACCATGGACCTGGTCGCGGGTGGTTCGCTGGTCCATCTGATCGGCGACTACGGCCCGCTGCCGCCGGCGTTCGTCTGCACCCTGATCGACCAGCTCCTCGCCGGACTGGCCGCGGTGCACACGGAAGGCGTCGTGCACCGCGACATCAAACCGGCCAACGTGCTGCTCGAAGCCACCGGGACGGCCCGGCCCCGGCTGCGGCTGTCCGACTTCGGCATCGCGATGCGGCTCGGCGAGCCCCGTCTGACGGAGACCAACCTCGTGGTGGGGACGCCCGGTTACCTGGCGCCCGAGCAGCTGATGGGCGCGGAGCCGGACTTCGCGGCCGACCTGTTCGCCGTGGGGCTGGTCACGCTGTATCTGCTGGAGGGCGCCAAGCCCGACGCCAAGGCGCTGGTGCAGTACTTCGCGGCGCACGGGACGCCGGGAGCGCCCGAGGGCATCCCCGAGCCGCTCTGGCAGGTCGTGGCGATGCTGTTGCAGCCGGACCCGCAGGCCCGGTTCCGTACGGCCACGGGAGCGCGCAAGGCGCTCGGCGCGGCCGCCGAGCTGCTGCCGGAGCCCGGCCTCGACGACGACCTGATCGAGATCTTCGACCAACTCGGTCCACTTCCCGCGGGGTTCGGACCCGACGGGCCCCTCGGGCCGGCGCCCTCCCCCGGACCCCGGCCGCCGCGTCCCGCCTCCGCCGCCCCGGCGGACCCGGGCACCTCGCCCGACCCGGGCACCATCCCCGACCCGGGCCGCGCCTCCGACCCGAGCCGCACCCCGGACACGCCCGCCGCTCCGGACAGCAACACGGCCACCGGTCCGGCGGGCGGCGCGCCGGGCAGCGGGCACAGCACCGGCACCACGGTCCGCGCGGCCGGCCCGGGCACCGTCGCCCCCACCGACCCACGCCTGAGCCCGAGCCTCGCGTCCTCCACCCCGTCCCCGGCGCCGGCGGCCTCCGCCCCCACCGCGTTCCCGTCCCCGGCCCCACCGGCCCCGTCCCCGTCCGCGGCTCGACCGGCGCCCGCACCGGCCCCGGAGCACCCCGCCGCGTCCCTGCCCGCCCACGCGGCCGCTCCGGCGCCGTCCCGCCCGGCGTCCATGTCGGACACCGGCAGCTTCCACCTTCCGCCGCCCAGGACGCCCGCCTCCGAAGCCCCCGCGCCCCGGCACCCCGTCCCCGCCTCCCCCGACGAGCCCACGTACACCCCGCCCGCGCCCCCGCTCCCGGTCTCCCGCCCGCAGCCGGGGCACGCCGACGCCTCCACCGCCTCGTACACCGCCGAAGTCCCGCAGACGCCCCCGGCGGCCCGGGAGACCGCACGCCACCGTGCCCGGCGCCGCCCCGGCCCGCCCGCCCGGGTGGCCCTCCCGCTGCTGCTGCTGGCGCTGGCCTGCTACGCCGTGGGGTTCTGGGCCCTGGCCCGCGTCTGAGCGTCCCTGCGGCGCGCCGCAGCCGTCCACACCCCGAGGCCCAGCAGCAGCGCACTGCCCGTGCCGATCCCGCCCGCGGCGAGCGCCGCCATCGCGGTGTCGCGGCCCGCGCCGCCCTCCGCGGCCGCCCGGTCCTGCGCCGTGACCTCGAAGACGCCCTGCGGGGCGGACCGTCCCGCGTATCCCGGCCCGGCCTCCCCGGTGCCGGCGACCCGTACCCGCAGCGTCAGTCCGAACGGGCCGGTGCCGAACCGGTCGGCCACCTGCGCGGCGAGATGCACCACCAGGTAGTAGGAACCGGCGAAGCGCATCGCGCCGACCGCGTCGCCGGCGTCGTAGCGGTTGGCGTAGCGGACGGGGGGCACGGGGGCGAGTGCGGCGGACTTCTGTGTGCCGTCGTAGCTGACGCCCACGTCCTCGACCTGCGCGCGCACCGGGTTGTACAGCGACAGCACCAGGGCTCCCACGGCGTAGCCGCTGCCGCCGCTCGCGCTGCCCAGGTCGGCGGTGGCGTACAGCTGCCGTCCCCAGTCGACGGGCACTTTGTAGAAGAGCGTCTGTCCGGGCACGATGTCGGCCCGCCAGACCCCCTGCCCGACCGCGGTCGCCGAGCCGAAGCCCGCGCCGCCCCGGCGCTCGCGCGGCTCGTCCCCGAGCGGGGCGGGGGAGGCGGAGTTCCAGACCTCGGGCGCGAGCGTCGCGCCGGCCCTCTGCGGCCGGGGTTCCGAGAACACGGCGAGCTCCAGGTCCCAGGCCCGCGGCGCGGTGTCCGCCGTACCGAGCCGCTCCACGACCAGGTAGTACGTGCCCGGCTCCCGGCACAGGGTTCTGGCCGGGGACACCTCCCGCGCGCCCCACGCCGTGACGGGCCGCGGGCTGCGGGCGGCTCCGAAGATCGCGGAGTCGTACGAGCAGGCGTGGCCGTCCGAGTCCTGCACGGAGACCCTGATCCCGTCCACGGCGGCGATCGAGGCGTCCGGGGCGGGCACGGCGGTGGTGGCGGCGTACGTGCTCGACGTGGCGTCGAGCTCCAGGCGGTAGTAGACCTTGCCGCTCTTCGGGAGGGTGCTCCGGTAGGTCTCCCCGGGATCCAGGCGCCCCGCGTCCGCGGTCCCGGCCGCGCCGACGACGCTCCGGTCGCCCTCGGCGAAGGCGTAGCCGGGAGCCTCGGACGCGGAGGACGCCCCGGAGGCGGCGGACGTGCGGGGGACGGCTGCCGCGCCCGGTACGGCCGCGGTGGCCGCCAGGGAGCACACAACCGCCGCCACGGCAACCGCACGTGCCCGCGGCCGCCTCCACCGGACCCCGGCGTGTCTCCACGCCCTCGTACACCGTCCCCACACGCGCCCCACCACGCGCCCCCTCGCCGCTGCCGGACCGGAACGTCGCCCATCCTGCCCCGCCGGGCGGCGCGCCACCCGGTCAATCCGTGCGAGCGTCCGAAACCGAAGGCCGCGGACAACACAAAACCCCGACCGCAAGGGCGGTCGGGGTCTGTTCAGAATCCGGTGTCGGTACTCACGAACCCGTGGGCACGGAGTCAGTCGCCTCCGTCCACAGATCCTGCTCGGCGCGATCCGCCTGGATCTGGCGGTACACGAGGAGCCCGCCGATGGCGGCCAGTGCGACCAGGAGAAGCTTCTTCACCGCGCGACCTCGTCTTTCCTTGACGTAGGGGACCTCTGGCGCCCGACTATACACACCGGCCGATACCGATCAGTGACCTGCATCGGGGCCCCAACTGCGGTCCGCGACAGCGCAGTACGAGCGTCCCGAACCCCGCCGACCAGCACGGCTGCCGGAGAGTGAGCACCCCTGCACGCGCAGCACCTTCGCCCGCATTGCGCCCGCCTGCTCCCCCTCTTCCGATTTTTGACCCCCCTTGCACCCATCCGTGTGGTGTTGATCCGAAGATCGACGCGCCATGGGCGTCGATCCACCACTTCGCGACCGACATACACATCATGAACAAAGTACGCAAATCGACCGACCCGAATGTGAGGGGCCATGGGCCGCAACCAGGTCACGAAACTGTGGACCGCCATCGTCACCGCCTTCCTCGCGCTGTGCACGGCGCTCGGACTCGTCACGACGACCGCCACGACTGCGGTAGCCCGGACCGAGCCGATCCGCAAGAGCAGCAGCAACGCCCTGGGAATGACGGCTGCGGCCCCGGCCCCCTGGCTCTGGTCCTTCGACCGGTCCCTGCCGCCCACGATGAAACAGCGGATCCGAGCCGAGGCCCACGGAAAGTCCCCGAGCTGCCGCAACCGCCCGACGGCCGACACCGAGGCGGCCCCGCCGGTCCAGTCCCTCTGTGAAGGCCCCGAAGCCCCGGACGAGCCCCCTGCGCCCCTCCAGCAGTGACAGCGCGGCCGGCGGACTTCCGCACGGCACCGACGACCGAACGCGCAGGCCCTCGACCTGGTCCAGGTCGGGGGCCTCTTTGTCGGCAGGACGGGGCCCTAGGGCCGCGGGATCAGCTCGCGCAGATCGGCGAAGAGACGCTCGTGGGCGGCAGCCGCGGCCGGGTCGGTGAGGTCCATGCCCTGGATGAACCCGTGGACGAGCCCGGGTTCGACCCGGTGACGGACCGGCACACCGGCCTGTACGAGCCTTCGGGCGTAGGCGTCGCCCTCGTCGCGCAGCGCGTCGTGCTCGGCGGTGACGATCAGGGCGCCGGGCAGTCCTGACAGATCGTCGGCGTGCAGCGGGGACCCCGCGCGGCGCCGCGCGGGGTCCGGGACGAACTGCTCGACGAAGACGGCGAGGTCCTGCGCGTCCAGGCCGTGCCCGGTGCCTTTCTCGGTGATGGACGGCTGACGGAGCAACAGATCGGTGTTCGGGCAGAACAGGGCCTGCACCGCGGGCAGCGGCCCGCCCTCGTCGCGCAGCACGAGACATGCCGCGGTGGCGAGGAAGCCGCCGGCGCTGTCGCCGGCCACCGCGTCGGGCCGTACGGCGCGCAGCACCGCCACGGCGTCCCGCACGGCGGCGGGGTGGGGGTGCTCGGGGGCCAGCCGGTAGTCGACCGCGAGGACGTCCACGTCGCAGGCCTGCGCGATACGACGGCAGGTGCGGTCGTGGGTGTCGAGGTCGCCGAAGACGAACCCGCCGCCGTGCAGGTACACCAGCAGCGGGCGCGGTCCGTCGCCGGGGCGGTAGCGGCGGACGGGAACGGCTCCGGCGTCCGTGGTGACGAAGCCGTCCGCCACCCGGGGCAGTTCGGGACCCCGGGGACGGACGGCACGCCGCTCGTGCGCCGCGGCGCGCAGCCGGACGACCAGGTCGGGCAGGTCGGGCCCTGCGGGCAGGCCGGGCCCGGATCCCGGCGTCCGGTTCTCTGCACCGTCGTACGACATCGAGGTCCCCTCTCCCACGAACCCTTCCCCGCGCCCCAACTTCAGCCGCTGATGCAGAAGACCCCCGGTCCGAGTGGACCGGGGGTCTTCGTGCTGGTGGGGCTAACAGGATTTGAACCTGTGGCCTCATCCTTATCAGGGATGCGCTCTAACCAACTGAGCTATAGCCCCGCCGCGCTTTGCGGTGTGTGTCCCGCGCGCTGACTCCTGAAGATTAGCGCACGACCTGGGCAGTCCCAAAATCGGTAGTCGCCGGGGCGGTGGCGAGGCCGTCGGCGGAGGTCACTCGTCCTCGGCCAGCGTCAGCTCGACGCCGCCCACGAAGCCCGCGGAGAGGTTGTAGATGAACGCCCCCAGGGTCGCGAGAGCCGTCGCGAGAATGACGTCGATCACCGCGATGATCGTCGTGAACATCAGGACGTTCGGCAGCGACAGGAACGACTGGAGATCGAAGCCGTTCGACTCGTTCGAGCCGGTGGCCTCGGAGATGGTGCCGCCCACGGTCGAGAAGACGCCCATCGCGTCCATGACCATCCACAGCACGGCCGCCGCGACGATCGTGCAGATGCCCAGGGCGATGGAGAGCAGGAAGCTGACCTTCATCACCGACCACGGGTCGGCCTTGGCGACCCGCAGGCGGGCCTTGCGCACCCGCGGCGTCGTACGGGCGCCGGTACGCGGCCGGCGCACCGCGGACGCCGGAGCGGCCGGCGCGGGCGTCTGATAGGCCTGCGGCGGGTGGTAGGGCCCGGCAGGCTGCTGGGGCTGGCGCTCCCCCGGCAGCGGCGAACCGGCGTGCGTGCCGGGCTGGCCGGGCGGCTGCGCCGGGGCGGCCGGGGCGGCCGGGCCCGCTCCAGCCGTCTGCTGGGTCTGCGGGCCTCGGGTGTCCGTCACAGTTCCCCCCTGGGTTCCATGAGTGTCAGTCGAGTGCGAGTCTGTCGCATTCGTGGCGGAGCCACGGCCGCCGCCGTCCGTTTCCGTACCGATCGAGGTACCGGACGGTCCGGCGCCTGTGGCTCCGCTCACGATGACTCACTCCTCGTGCTACTCGGCCGAGGGCTCCTCGCCCTCGTCCGTGCCGATGGGCGTGACGTCCTCGGCGGACTCGTCCACGGCGACATCGCCGTCGACCTCCTCCGCCTCGCGTCCCGCCTCGGCGTTACGTGCGATACCGACGACGGCATCGCGCTTGCCCAGGTTGATCAGTTGGACGCCCATGGTGTCACGGCCCGTCTCCCTGACCTCGCTGACTCGCGTGCGAATCACACCACCGGACAGCGTGATGGCGAGGATCTCGTCGCTCTCCTCGACAATCAGCGCCCCGACGAGCGATCCACGGTCCTCGACGATCTTGGCAGCCTTGATGCCGAGGCCGCCGCGGCCCTGGACGCGGTACTCGTCGACGGCGGTCCGCTTCGCGTATCCGCCGTCGGTGGCAGTGAACACGAACGTACCCGGTCGAACAACATTCATCGAGAGCAGCTCGTCGCCCTCGCGGAAACTCATGCCCTTGACGCCCGAGGTGGCACGCCCCATGGGCCGCAGAGTGTCGTCCGAGGCGGTGAACCTGATCGACTGGGCCTTCTTGCTGATCAGCAGCAGATCATCATCGGCCGAGACGAGTTCGGCTCC
Source organism: Streptomyces sp. NPDC002265 (assembly GCF_040296125.1). Classification (NCBI taxonomy): domain Bacteria; kingdom Bacillati; phylum Actinomycetota; class Actinomycetes; order Kitasatosporales; family Streptomycetaceae; genus Streptomyces; species Streptomyces sp. NPDC002265. The sequence goes on from NZ_JBEOWS010000101.1 coordinate 15,382, forward strand.
GATCAGTTCGTCGTCGGAACCGTCCTCCCGCTCCCGCAGATTGATGGCGATGACACCGCCCGAACGCGGCGAATCGTAATCCTTCAGCGGCGTCTTCTTGACCAGACCGGCCTTCGTGGCCAGCACCAGGTACGGCACCGCCTCGTAGTCCCGGATCGCGAGGATCTCGGCGATCGCCTCGTCCGGCTGGAAGGCCAGCAGGTTCGCCACGTGCTGGCCGCGCGCGTCCCGGCCGGCGTCGGGCAGCTCGTACGCCTTCGCACGGTAGACGCGGCCCTTGTTGGTGAAGAACAGCAGCCAGTGGTGCGTCGTCGACACGAAGAAGTGGTCGACGATGTCGTCTTCCTTGAGCTTCGCCCCGCGTACGCCCTTGCCGCCACGCTTCTGCGCCCGGTAGTCGTCCGCCTTGGTGCGCTTGACGTAGCCACCGCGCGTGACGGTGACGACGATGTCCTCCTCGGCGATGAGGTCCTCGATGGACATGTCGCCGTCGTAGGGCACCAGCATGGTCTTGCGGTCGTCGCCGAACTTCTCGACGATCGCGCCCAGCTCCTCGCTGACGATCGACCGCTGGCGGACCGGGGAGGCCAGGATCGCGTTGTACTCGGTGATCTTCGCCTGGAGCTCGTCGTGCTCCTGGACGATCTTCTGACGCTCCAGGGCGGCCAGCCGGCGCAGCTGCATCTCGAGGATGGCGTTGGCCTGGATCTCGTCGATCTCCAGGAGCTCCATCAGGCCCCCGCGCGCGATCTCGACGGTGTCGCTGCGCCGGATCAGCGCGATGACCTCGTCGATGGCGTCCAGGGCCTTCAGCAGGCCGCGCAGGATGTGCGCCCGCTCCTCCGCCTTGCGCAGCCGGAAGCGCGTACGGCGGACGATGACCTCGATCTGGTGCGTCACCCAGTGGCGGATGAACGCGTCCAGCGAGAGCGTGCGCGGCACACCGTCGACGAGCGCCAGCATGTTGGCGCCGAAGTTCGTCTGCAGGTCGGTGTGCTTGTACAGGTTGTTCAGCACGACCTTGGCGACCGCGTCCCGCTTCAGGACGATGACCAGCCGCTGACCGGTGCGGGACGAGGTCTCGTCGCGCACGTCCGCGATGCCGCCGATCTTGCCGTCCTTCACGAGGTCGGCGATCTTCTGCGCGAGGTTGTCGGGGTTGGTCTGGTACGGCAGCTCCGTGACCACCAGGCACTGGCGGTTCTGGATCTCCTCGACCTCGACGACCGCGCGCATGGTGATCGAGCCGCGGCCCGTGCGGTAGGCCTCCTCGATGCCCTTGCGGCCCACCACGAGGGCGCCGGTCGGGAAGTCGGGGCCCTTGATGCGCTCGATGAGGGCGTCCAGCAGCTCCTCGTGCGAGGCCTCGGGGTTCTCCAGGTACCACTGGGCGCCGGCCGCGACCTCGCGCAGGTTGTGCGGCGGGATGTTGGTGGCCATGCCGACCGCGATGCCCGCCGAACCGTTGATCAGCAGGTTCGGGAAGCGGGCGGGCAGGACGGTCGGCTCCTGGGAGCGGCCGTCGTAGTTGTCCGTGAAGTCGACGGTCTCCTCGTCGATGTCACGGACCATCTCCATCGACAGCGGCGCGAGCTTGCACTCGGTGTACCGCATCGCCGCCGCCGGGTCGTTGCCCGGGGAGCCGAAGTTGCCGTTGGAGTCCACCAGCGGCATCCGCATCGACCACGGCTGCGCGAGGCGGACCAGCGCGTCGTAGATCGAGGAGTCGCCGTGCGGGTGGTAGTTGCCCATGACGTCGCCGACGACGCGGGCGCACTTGTAGAAGCCGCGCTCGGGGCGGTAGCCGCCGTCGTACATGGCGTACAGCACGCGCCGGTGGACGGGCTTGAGGCCGTCCCGGACGTCGGGCAGCGCGCGCGAGACGATGACGGACATCGCGTAGTCGAGGTAGGAGCGCTGCATCTCCGTCTCGAGCCCGACGGGCTCGACACGAAGGACGATCTCGCCGCCCTCTTCAGGCGCGGCAGGCGTGTTCTCGTCGGTCATTGCTGGTGAGGATCCTTCCTGATGCGGTCAGCTGAGACCGACTCAGATGTCGAGGAAGCGGACGTCCTTGGCGTTGCGCTGGATGAACTGACGCCGGGCCTCGACGTCCTCGCCCATCAGGACCGAGAACAGGTCGTCGGCCTGGGCCGCATCGTCCAGGGTGACCTGGCCGAGGACGCGGTGCTCCTGGTCCATCGTGGTGATGCGCAGCTCCTCGGCGTTCATCTCGCCGAGACCCTTGAAGCGCTGGATCGAGTCCTCCCGGACCCGCTTGCCGCGCTGCCGGCCGAGCTCGATCAGCGCGTCGCGCTCCCGGTCCGAGTAGGCGTACTCCGCGTCGTCCCGGCCCCACTTGATCTTGTAGAGCGGGGGACGGGAGAGGAACACATGACCCGCCTCGACCAGCGGCCGCATGAAGCGGAACAGGAAGGTCAGCAGCAGGGTGTTGATGTGCTGGCCGTCGACGTCGGCGTCCGCCATCAGGATGATCTTGTGATAGCGGAGCTTGGAGATGTCGAAGTCCTCGTGCACACCCGTGCCGAAGGCGGAGATCAGAGCCTGGATCTCCTGGTTCTGGAGGATCTTGTCGATCCTCGCCTTCTCCACGTTGAGGATCTTGCCGCGGATCGGGAGGATCGCCTGGTACTGCGGGTTGCGGCCGGACTTGGCCGAACCGCCGGCGGAGTCACCCTCGACGATGAAGATCTCGCACTTGGTGGGGTCGTTCGACTGGCAGTCGGAGAGCTTGCCCGGCAGCGAGGCCGACTCCAGCAGACCCTTGCGGCGGGTGAGGTCACGCGCCTTGCGGGCCGCCACGCGCGCGGTGGCCGCCTGGATGCCCTTGCGGACGATGTCCGCGGCCTCCACCGGGTTGCGGTCCAGCCAGTCGGCGAGGTGCTCGTAGACCGCCTTCTGGACGAAGGTCTTCGCCTCGGTGTTGCCCAGCTTGGTCTTGGTCTGGCCCTCGAACTGCGGCTCGCTGAGCTTGACCGAGATGATCGCCGTCAGACCCTCGCGGATGTCGTCACCCGTGAGGTTGTCGTCCTTGTCGCGCAGCAGCTTCTTGTCGCGCGCGTACTTGTTGATCAGGTTGGTGAGCGCCGCGCGGAAGCCCTCTTCGTGCGTACCGCCCTCATGCGTGTGGATGATGTTGGCGAAGGAGTACACACCCTCGCTGTAACCGCTGTTCCACTGCATCGCGACCTCGAGGGACAGGCTCTTGTCCCTGTCCTCGGCCTCCAGGTCGATGACCGACGGGTGCACCGGCTCCCCCTTGCGGGAGTTGAGGTACTTCACGAAGTCGACGATGCCGCCCTCGTAGTGGTACGTGACGGTCTTGACCTCGCTCTTCTCGTCCGCACCCGCCTCGTCCGCCCCGGCCGTGGCCTTCGCCGACTCGCGCTCGTCGGTGAGCTTGATCGTCAGGCCCTTGTTGAGGAACGCCATCTCCTGGAAGCGCCGCGAGAGCGTCTCGAAGGAGTACTCGGTGGTCTCGAAGATGTCCGCGTCGGCCCAGAAGGTGACCGAGGTGCCGGTCTCCTCGATGGCCTCGTGCTTGGCCAGCGGCGCCGTGGGGACGCCCATCTTGTAGTCCTGCGTCCAGCGGTGGCCGTCCGTCCTGACCTCGACGGAGACCTTGCTGGACAGGGCGTTCACCACCGAGACGCCCACGCCGTGCAGACCGCCGGAGACCGCGTAGCCGCCGCCGCCGAACTTGCCGCCCGCGTGCAGCACGGTCAGCACGACCTCCAGGGCCGGCTTGCCCTCGGAGGCGACGATGCCCACCGGGATGCCGCGGCCGTTGTCGATCACACGGACACCGCCGTCGGCGAGGATCGTCACGTCGATCGTGTCCGCGTGCCCGGCCAGCGCCTCGTCGACGGAGTTGTCGACGACCTCGTACACGAGGTGGTGCAGACCGCGCTCACCGGTCGAGCCGATGTACATACCGGGTCGCTTGCGGACCGCGTCCAGACCCTCGAGGACGGTGATGGCGCTGGCGTCGTACGAGGCGGTTACCTCGCCGCCCGAGGTGGTGGCCACGTCGTTCGCGCCTTCGTCGGTGGACGGGATGTTCTCGTCGGTGTTGCCGGAATCGGCCACGAAGCGCCCTTTCTGGCACAGCACGAGCCAGGCTCGTCGGCAGGTTGCCGGAGCGGCTGCGGCATGTTGCGTTGGTAAGCCTTGATCAGCGTTGCTCAGCTTCTCCCGGGCGGTCCCCACGTTTGGGGCGGGATCTGCTTCCAGTCTACCGGTTGCGCTGACAGTGATGGGGGTTTGCCGGTACCTGAGTCCGCATGTGCCGCCCTGAACCGGGCTCTTCCGGGTCCCGATATACGGATGGGGGCTCCAAGAGGCTCACAGCGGCACTCAGCGCTTTGAGGTGTCAACCCTTTGCTACTCAGGGGTCAGATCAGAATTCGCAACCGCGTGCGGTCGTACGGCGGAAGCACCCTGTATCCCCGCCACGTGAGGTAAGTCACCTCCACGCGACCCCCGGCCGGCCCGCGATCGGCCCCGGATCAGGCCCGCGACAGCCCGGAATCCGCTCCCGGACAGCCTCGCGAAGGCCCGCCGGCAGGCCGGCGGCAGCCCGCCCCGGCGGACGCGGGCCGACCCGCGATCACCCCCGGCTCACCCGTAGGTGTCACCGGGTCCGGTGCTGCCCGGAGCGCGCAGCGGGCCGTACCGACGGACCGGGGCGCTGGGCCCGAACACCTTGATCAGCTTCACCGCGCCGTGCCCGAGGTCCTCGTTCAGCCGGGCCACCAGCGTCGGGGCGAGCAGGCGCAGGTTCGTCGCCCAGGCCGTGGAGTCGCAGCGCACCACCAGCACCCGCTCGTCCTCGTCGTACTTCTCCGGAACACAGTGCTTGGCCACGTCCGCACCGACGATCTCCGGCCAGCGGCCCATCACCCCGCCCACCGCCGCGGGCGTCTCCCAGCCGCGCTCGGTCAGCAGCCGGCTGATCGCGGAGCCCAGCGCCATCGGGTCACGGCCGTCGGCGCGTGCCCCGGAACGCAGGCCGCCACCCCGGCGCGCCTGCCGCTTCTGCTGCGCCGCGTCCCCACGCGCGCGTGCCTGCTCACGGGCCGCCCGCAGCGCCACCCGCGCGAGATCCACACCCGAGGGCTCGGGTGTCTTTCCGGGTATCTGCCCGGAGTCCTTGTCCCGGGCCGGTTCCTGACCGCTCACAGCCGCTCGACCGTCCCGTCGGCCACGGAGTACCGCGCGCCCGCCAGCACATGGGGGACGTCGTCGTCGACCGCGGCCGTCACCAGGACCTGCTCACCGGTGGCGACCAGCTCGGCCAGCCGCTCCCGGCGACGGGCGTCGAGCTCGGCGAAGACGTCGTCGAGGATGAGCACCGGCTCGTTCCCCTCGGCCCGCAGCAGCTCGTACGAAGCCAGCCGCAGCGCCAGCGCATAGGACCAGGACTCGCCGTGCGAGGCATAGCCCTTGGCGGGAAGCTGCCCGAGCTTGAGCATCAGGTCGTCGCGCTGCGGCCCCACCAGGGTGACGCCCCGCTCGATCTCCTGCTTGCGGACCTCGGCCAGGGCCGCCATCAGCTGGTCGTGGAGCTCCTCACGGGTGTGACCGGTGATCCCGGCCGCGGACGGCCGGTACTCCAGGGCGACCGGCCCGCCACCGGGGGCCAGCTGCTCGTACGCCTTGTCGGCGAGCGGCTGGAGCGCGGCCACCAGGTCGAGACGCCGGGCGAGCAGCTCCGCGCCCGTGCGCGCGAGATGCTGGTCCCACACGTCGAGCGTGGACATGTCCATCGAGCGGCCGCCGTGGCGGCGGGCCAGCGCGGCCGACTTCAGCAGGGTGTTGCGCTGCTTGAGGACCCGCTCGTAGTCGGCGCGCACGCCGGCCATCCGCGGGGAGCGGGCGGTGATCAGCTCGTCGAGGAAACGGCGCCGCTCCCCGGGATCGCCCTTGACCAGCGCGAGATCCTCGGGAGCGAACAGCACCGTCCGTACGATGCCCAGCACGTCACGCGGCCTGACCTGCGACGACCTGTTGATACGGGCCCGGTTGGCCTTGCCCGGGTTGAGCTCGAGCTCGACCAGTTGCTGCCGTTCGCCCTGCCTGACCTGGGCCCGGACGATCGCGCGGTCGGCGCCCATGCGGACCAGCGGCGCGTCGGAGGAGACCCGGTGGCTGCCCAGGGTGGCCAGATAGCCGACGGCCTCGACGAGGTTCGTCTTGCCCTGACCGTTCGGGCCGACGAAAGCGGTGACGCCCGGGTCGAGCGGAACCTCGGCCCGGGCGTACGAGCGGAAGTCGGCCAGCGACAGATGCGTGACGTGCATGGTCGTGAACCGACCTCCCCCAGATCCTTCGGGTAGCGGACTACTTCTTCTCGACCGCGTGGCCGCCGAACTGGTTGCGCAACGCGGCGATCATCTTCATCTGCGGCGAGTCCTCCTGGCGGGAGGCGAACCGGGCGAACAGCGAGGCCGTGATCGCGGGCAGCGGCACGGCGTTGTCGATGGCGGCCTCCACAGTCCAGCGTCCCTCGCCGGAATCCTGTGCGTAACCCTTCAGCTCATCCAGGTGCTCGTCCTCGTCGAGGGCGTTCACCGCGAGGTCGAGCAGCCAGGAACGGATGACCGTGCCCTCCTGCCAGGAGCGGAAGACCTCGCGCACGTCCGTGACGGAGTCGACCTTCTCCAGCAGCTCCCAGCCCTCGGCGTAAGCCTGCATCATGGCGTACTCGATGCCGTTGTGGACCATCTTCGCGAAGTGGCCCGCGCCGACCTTGCCTGCGTGCACCGCGCCGAACGACCCCTCGGGCTTGAGGGCGTCGAAGACGGGCTGCACCTTGGCGACGTCGGCGGCGTCACCGCCGTACATCAGCGCGTAGCCGTTCTCCAGGCCCCAGACACCGCCGGAGACGCCGCAGTCGACGAAGCCGATGCCCTTGGCCGCCAGCTCCCGCGCGTGCTGCTCGTCGTCCGTCCAGCGGGAGTTCCCGCCGTCCACGACGATGTCCCCGGGCTCCAGCAGCTCACCCAGTTCGTCGATCGTGGCCTGGGTCGCGGCACCGGCCGGAACCATCACCCAGACCACCCGCGGGCCGCTGAGCTTGCCCACAAGTTCTTCCAGGCTGTGGACGTCGGCGAGGTCCTGGTTGCGGTCGTATCCGATGACGGTGTGACCTGCGCGGCGGATCCGCTCGCGCATGTTGCCGCCCATCTTGCCGAGGCCGACGAGACCGAGCTCCATCAGTTGTTCCTTAGGTTGCTGTGTGGCGAGGGCACTTTCGTACCTGTGTCCGACCCTAAACCCGGACGCTCACGCACACCTGTGGGCATACCCGCTCATACGTACGCCCTCACCTGCGGCTTCGTCCGTGGGTCCGGTTGTCCACCGGACCCACGGACGGTGTGGACAACCGTCAGCCGCTCAGCCGCACCGGCATGATCAGGTACTTGTAGGCGTCGTCCGCCTCGGCGTCCACCGCCGGCTTGCCGCTGAGCAGCGCGGGCTTCGTGGACGTCGTGAAGGACAGCTGCGCCACCGGGGAGTCGATCGCGCTCAGGCCGTCCAGCAGGAACGTCGGGTTGAAGGCGATGGAGATGTCGTCGCCCTCGAGCTGGGCGTCGACCCTTTCCACAGCCTGTGCGTCGTCGCTGGAGCCGGCCTCCAGGATGAGCACACCCTGCTCGAAGCTGAGCCGCACCGGGGTGTTGCGCTCGGCGACCAGGGCGACGCGCTTGACGGCCTCCACGAAGGGGGCGGTCTCGATCACGGCCACGCTGTTGAACTCCGTCGGGAACAGCGTGCGGTACTTCGGGAGGTCGCCCTCCAGGAGCCGGGTGGTCGTACGACGGCCGGCCCCCTCGAAACCGATCAGGCCCTCGCCGGCGCCCGAGCCGGACAGCGCCAGGATGACGCTGTCGCCGCTCGTGAGGGCCTTGGCGGTGTCCAGGAGCGTCTTGGCGGGCACCAGGGCCACCGCGGACGCCTCGGGGTTCTCCGGCTTCCACAGGAACTCGCGGACCGCGAAGCGGTAGCGGTCGGTGGAGGCCAGCGTGACGGTGTCGCCCTCGATCTCGATGCGCACACCGGTCAGGACGGGCAGCGTGTCGTCACGGCCGGCCGCGATGGCGACCTGCTGCACGGCGGAGGCGAAGACCTCGCCGGGGACGGTGCCCGTCGCGTTCGGCATCTGGGGAAGCGCCGGGTACTCCTCCACAGGCAGGGTGTGGAGGGTGAACCGGGAGGAGCCGCAGACCACCGTCGCCCGTACACCGTCTGTGGAGATCTCCACCGGGCGGTTGGGGAGGGCGCGGCAGATGTCGGCGAGCAGCCGGCCGGAGACGAGGACCGTGCCCTCCTCCTCGACCTCGGCCTCCACCGACACGCGTGCGGAGACCTCGTAGTCGAAGCCGGACAGGCTCAGCTGGCCTTCCTCGGCCTTCAGCAGGAGGCCGGCGAGGACCGGCGCCGGCGGACGGGCCGGGAGGCTGCGCGCCGCCCAGGCCACTGCCTCCGCGAGTACGTCGCGTTCCACCCGGATCTTCACTGTTGCCGCCTCCTGCTGTTGCCGGCGCTTCTCGCTCTGCCTGGCCTTCGTCGTCTGTCTCGGTGTCGTCGGTCCCCGTGGCGGGAAGGACACCGGGGAACAGTCTGACGCACGGCACTGACAGTAGGTGCCTATCGGGGTCAAGTCGTGACGAGGGGCAGCCGGGCACCGAGCAGCGAGTTGTGCACAGGACCCACTTCGAAACGGATTCTTCGCTCTCTCTAGTCGGGAGTAGTAGTAGGGGCTGTGGATACCGTGGATAACCCCGTTTTCGCAGCTCAGAGGCGATTTTTTGTCCACCGGTCCTGTGGGTGACGGCAGTGGACAACTCGGGGTTTCTGTGGAGAACAGAAAGTTCTGCACACACCGTGCACAGCCGGGGGCCACTTCTCCCCAGCCTCGTCCCCAGCTTTACCCACCTTTCCCACAGCCCAACCTGGCACCTTCGTGTGACGCCTTTCACTCGACGCAGTGAGCAGCGGCGGAGGGTTGCCGAACAGTGGACAGTCTTGTGGAGAAGCCGGGGATCACTGGGGACAAGCAGCCGCTGCCTGTGGGTTGCCGGTGGACAACCTCGTGCACAGCTTGTGGACCGCCGCGTTGTCCACAGTCTGTGGAGATCCTTCGTCCACGAATCCACAACCACCTGACCTGGTCTGATGGTCCTTCAACAGGGCCGCCTGTGGAAACCGTCTGGACAACTTCCCAGTCCCCAGGATGTGGACGGGAAAAAGTCGCCCAATCTGTGGAGGGTGGCCGTAACCCCGCAAGTAATCGAACAGTGGATGACCTGCGGACGGCGGGCCCGCTCCCCGCGGCGAGGGTGGTACGGCCGGTGCGACGGGCCTGGGACGGGATCCGGGAGTCGATCTGAGGCCGGGTCGGCGACCGGTTCGACGGCCGGGTCGGCGGGCCCGCGGCCGGAGCTGAGGCCGGTGCCGGGGTCCTGCGGCCGCCCCTGAGGCTGGACCTGATGCCGGGTCGGTGGCCGGGTCGGCGACTGGGGCGGCGGCCCCACCGGCCCTGCTCGGCCGGCCCGTTGGGCGGTTCCCGGGAACGGCGGAGGGCGCCCCCGGGATCTGCTCCCGAGGGCGCCCTCGATGCGTCGGCGGCGGCCCGTGCGGGCCGTCCTGTCAGCCGTTCTTGATGCGGTTGGTCAGCTCCGTCACCTGGTTGTAGATGGAGCGGCGCTCGGCCATCAGATTGCGGATCTTGCGATCGGCGTGCATGACCGTCGTGTGGTCACGGCCGCCGAACAGCGCCCCGATCTTCGGCAGGGAGAGATCCGTCAGCTCGCGGCACAGATACATGGCGATCTGCCGGGCCGTCACCAGCGCGCGGCCGCGCGAGGTGCCGCACAGGTCCTCCACCGTCAGCCCGAAGTAGTCGGCGGTGGCACCCATGATGGCCGTCGAGGTGATCTCGGGAGCCGAGTCCTCGCCGCCGGGGATGAGGTCCTTGAGGACGATCTCCGTCAGGCCCAGGTCCACCGGCTGCCGGTTGAGCGAGGCGAACGCCGTCACCCGGATCAGCGCGCCCTCCAGCTCACGGATGTTGCGCGAGATCCGCGAGGCGATGAACTCCAGCACCTCCGGCGGGGCGTTGAGCTGCTCCTGCACCGCCTTCTTGCGCAGGATCGCGATCCGCGTCTCCAGTTCGGGCGGCTGGACGTCGGTGATCAGGCCCCACTCGAATCGGTTGCGCAGCCGGTCCTCCAGGGTCACCAGCTGCTTGGGCGGCCGGTCGCTGGAGAGCACGATCTGCTTGTTGGCGTTGTGGAGCGTGTTGAAGGTGTGGAAGAACTCCTCCTGCGTCGACTCCTTGTCCGCCAGGAACTGGATGTCGTCGACGAGCAGGATGTCCATCTCGCGGTAGCGCTTGCGGAAGCTGTCGCCCTTGCCGTCGCGGATGGAGTTGATGAACTCGTTGGTGAACTCCTCGGAGCTCACGTACCGCACGCGGGTGCCGGGATAGAGGCTGCGCGCGTAGTGTCCGATCGCGTGCAGCAGGTGCGTCTTGCCGAGGCCCGACTCCCCGTAGATGAACAGGGGGTTGTAGGCCTTCGCGGGTGCCTCGGCGACGGCGACGGCGGCCGCGTGGGCGAACCGGTTCGAGGCGCCGATGACGAAGGTGTCGAAGAGGTACTTCGGGTTCAGGCGCGCGGTGGGCTCACCGGGTCCGGCCGCCGGTGCGGGCTTCGCCGCCGGCGGGCCGGGCAAGCCGGCAGTGGGCGGCCCGCCGGCGGGCGGGCCGCCGCCGGGGGGGGGGGGGGGGGCGGGGGGGGGGGCGGGCCGGGGGCGGGGGGGGGGGGGGCGGTGGTGGGTTTGCG